>NZ_JBFUGK010000046.1:0-46982 GCF_056402935.1 Polaromonas sp. P3_B1 | reverse complement strand
AGGGTCGCCTTTTCTTTGCTTACTTTCTTTTGGCGAAGCAAAAGAAAGTGAGTTGCCGCCGGGCAACCCCGGCCAGCCGCTCTCAGCAAAGGAAAGAGGAGGAAGAGCGCGCAAGACCGGCGCAAGACCCGGCTTAAGGAATCAACCCCACCGCATGCATATACGCCGGCTGCACCATCAACTCATCCCATCCAAACGCCCTGCCCTGCGGCAGCAAGGCCAGGCGCCGCAGCTCGCTGGCTTCCATGGCCTCCCATTGGCCTTTGAGCAAAGCTTCGGACATGCCGTCCAGCAGTTCGTCGACAGGCTGGCCCTCGCCCACGGACTGGTTGCACAGCAGCACCATGTCGCAACCGGCGTTGAGTGCCGTGACGGCGGCCTCGGTGTAGCTCACTTCCTTGCCGTCGATCAGGCGGGCACCAGCCATGCTGAGGTCGTCGCTGAAGATCGCGCCGCCGAAGCCCAGCTGGCTGCGCAGGATGAAGTTCAGCCACTGGCTCGAGAAACCGGCGGGCCGGGCATCGACCTTGGGATAAATCACATGGGCGGGCATCACGCTGCTGAGCGTAGTGTTGAGCCAGCCGTAGGGCGCGGCGTCGTCCGCCAGTATGGCTTTCAGGCTGCGCTTGTCGACAGGGATGTCGGTGTGGGAATCAGCCTTGACGAAACCATGGCCGGGAAAGTGCTTGCCGCAGTTGGCGACGCCGGCCTGCAGCAGACCGTGCATCAGGCTCTTGGCCAGCAAGGTGACGACGCGGGGGTCGCGGCCGAAGGCGCGGTCACCGATGACGCCGCTCTCACCGTAGTCCAGATCCAGCACCGGCGTAAAGCTGAAGTCGACGCCGCAGGCGCGCAGCTCGGCGCCGAGCACATAGCCGCAGGCGGTGGCGGCGTTGGTGGCGGCCAGTTGGTCTTTCATCCACAGCAGGCCCAGCTCGCGCATGGGCGGCAGGTGGGTGAAGCCGTCGGTTTTGAAGCGCTGCACACGCCCGCCTTCGTGATCGACACAGATCAGCAGATCTTCGCGAATATCCTTGATTTCGGTGCACAGGTCGGACAGTTGCCGGCGGTCTTTCCAGTTGCGGGCAAACAGGATGATGCCGCCAGTGAGCGGATGCTTGAGGCGCCGGCGGTCGGCCTTGGTGAGCGAAAAGCCATCGATGTCGATGATGAGAGGGGCGTGCTGGGTCATGAGGAAATCCGGGCTGTACGGTTGATGGGTCAGGCGAGCTTTTCCACCACGCAGAAACTGGCGGCGTAATCGGTCTCGTCGGTCACGGTAACGTGGGCGGTGAGCTGGCGGGCCTCAAACCAGGCTTTGAGCGCACCATGCAGCACGATCTCAGGTTTGCCGCTGGCGGCTTTGGCGATTTCACAGGAGCGCCAGGTCATGGGCATACGCATGCCCATGCCGATGGCCTTGCTAAAGGCTTCCTTGGCGGAAAAGCGCGTGGCCAGGTAGCTGACGCCACGGTCGGGCCAGCGCGCGCTGCGGGCCTTCCAGGTGGCCAGCTCCCCATCGGCCAGGATTTTTTTGGCGAAGCGCTCGCCGTGCTTGTCAAGGCTGGCGCGAATGCGGCGCACGTCGCAGATGTCGGTACCAATACCGTAAATCATGCAGAAACAAACGCCCGGTCTATGCTGGCCAGATAGCTCCGGACGGTGGCGGCGTAACCCAGTTCCAGCGCGTCGGCGATCAGGGCGTGGCCGATGGAGACTTCCAGCACGCCCGGCACTTCGCGCACAAACTCCGTGAGGTTGTCGCGGTTCAGGTCGTGGCCGGCGTTGATGCCCAGGCCGGCGGCGGCTGCGGCCTTCCCGGCCGCGGTGAAGCGGGCTAGGACTTGTGCTTTTTCAGGGGTCGCCCAAGCGCGGGCGTAGGTCTCGGTATAGAACTCAACGCGGTCGGCGCCAACGGCTTTGGCCGCCGCCATGGCTTCCGGCACCGGGTCCATAAAGAGGCTGACGCGCACGCGGCGGTCGTGCGCCTGCTGGATCAAAGGCCGCAGGCGCTCGGCGTCCTCGGGAAAGCTCCAGCCGTGGTCGCTGGTGAACTGGTCTTCGCTGTCGGGCACAAAGGTGCACTGGTGCAGTGGCAGGCCCCGGGCGGCGAGATCGTGCACAAAACCCATGAGGTTCTGGAAGGGGTTGCCTTCGATGTTGAATTCGCGGTCTGGCCAGTCTTTCATCAGCGCAGCCAACTCAAAGACGTCGTCGGGGCGGATGTGGCGCTCGTCGGGCCGCGGGTGGACCGTGATCCCCTGGGCGCCAGCCTCCAGGCACAGCTCGGCGGCGCGCAGCACGCTGGGAATGTCCAGGTGGCGGGAATTGCGCAGCAAGGCGACCTTGTTGACATTGACCGACAGTGCGGTCTTGTCGTGCGCATGGGACACGACGGGAACGGGCGAAAGGATTTTCATGGCGGTGGCTCGTTAAAAAGCTTGCAGGTCCATCATCATTTGCCGCGTTTTCAGGACCTTCACGCCGCAATGGTAGTGCAGCAGGCCGCGCAACTGGGTTTTAAGCTCATTGAAGCCGGGGATACAGGCCCGCACGGTATCGGAAAACAGGGAGTCGTCGCCCAAAGCCTGCTGTATCGCCTGCCATTGCCCCCCGGGCAGGCTGGCGCGGTCGTCGTCATGCGCCTGCCTGAGGCCCGCTTCCGGCACCAGCACATAGCGGGTGTCCGGGTCCAGCGGTGCCAGCGTGGCGGTTTCGGCATCCAGCAGGGGAAGCAGGCCGATGTCGCGCAGCAGCCGCAGCTCGAACGCCCGCAAGGCCAGCTGCAGGGTCTCGGCGCTCTGCGCGGCAAGCAACTGCACCGTAGCCGCGTAGGCGTCAAACAGCACGGGATGCGGGTCGTCCCGGGCCATGAGGCGCATCAGGAGTTCATTGAGGTAATAGCCCGACAGCAAGGCATCGCCGGTCGGCATGACATGCCCGCCCTGCCATTCTGCACTCTTGAGGGTGCGGATTTCAGCGTCACCGCCGAAGGCAATATGCAGCGGCTGCAGGGGCAGCAAAATCGGCCGGAAACTGGAGCTAGGCTTCTTCGCCCCTCGAGCCACCAGCGCCACCCGCCCGTACTTGCGGGTAAACACCTCCAGGATCAGGCTGGACTCGCTCCAGTCGTAGCGGTGGAGAACGTAGGCCGGCTCATCGCCGATGCGTCTAGCGGCCATGATTAGGCCATCAAGCAGAGGTCAAAGGAAGCTATCCACCAGCAGGGGCCGCGGAACCGGCTTTGCCGGGCCGCAGGCGCAGCAGCCCCCTCGGGGGGCAGGAAGCTACACGAAGTGAGCGACCGTGGGGGCCACATTATTCGTAGCCGAAGGTCTTGACCCTGGCTTCATCGTCGGCCCAGCCGGAGCGGACCTTGACCCAGATCTCCAGGAACACCTTGCCGCCCGTGAGGGTCTCAAGCTCGTGCCGGGCCTCGGTGCCTATGCGTTTGAGTTTTTCGCCCTTCTCGCCAATGATCATGCCCTTGTGGCCGTCGCGCTCGACCACGATGGTGGCGGCAATCTTGCGCAGGGTGCCCTCTTCCTCGTACTGGTCGATGATGACGGTGGAGGTGTAGGGCAGTTCGTCGCCGGTGAGGCGGAACAGCTTTTCGCGGATGATCTCGGCGGCCATGAAGCGGTCGCTGCGGTCTGTCAGTTCATCGGCACCGTACATCCACGGCTGGACCGGCAGGTACTTTTCGCAAATACCGAACAGGCGCTCGATGTCCTTGGCATTGTTGGCCGACATGGGAACGAACTCGGCGAAATTGTGCCGCTCCTGCATCTCCTTGAGCCATGGGGCGATCTCGGCCCGCCGGTGTATCAGGTCGAACTTGTTGGCCAGCAGGATCGCCGGGGTCTTTTCAGGCAGCAGGGCCAGCACCTTGGCATCGGCCTGGTTGAACTGGCCCGCCTCAACGACAAAGACAATCAAGTCCACGTCGTTGACGGCACCAACCACGGTTCGGTTCAGCGAGCGGTTCAGCGCGTTGCCGTGCCGGGTCTGGAAGCCCGGGGTATCCACGAACACATACTGTGTCGCCTTGACCGTGCGCATGCCGGTGATGCGGTGGCGCGTGGTCTGGGCCTTGCGTGAGGTGATGCTGATTTTCTGGCCGACCAGAGCATTGAGCAAAGTGGACTTGCCCACATTGGGCTTGCCGACGATGGCGATCAGGCCGCAGCGCTGCTCGCCGGCGGGTGGCGTGCCGACGGCCGGCACCGCCGCGCCGCGCGAGGACAGGGCCTGCGCCAGCATGGCTTCGAGCGCGTCGGGCGGCTGGGCAGCCTCCAGTGCTTTGGTCGGCCGCGCCTTGGGCTTGGTAGCGGGCGCTGCTGCGGCAGCAGCCGGTTTCTTGGCTTCTTTTTTACCTGTACTCATAATCTTGGTGTGTTGGCCTGGGGCCCTTGGGGCCGCAGGCGCGGAGTCAGGATTCCAGTGTCTTGACAAACATCAGCATGGCAGCCGCGGCCGCCTGCTCTCCGGCACGGCGCGAACCGCCTATGCCGCGCTCGGCCCGCCCGAACTCTGCGATTTCGCATTCGACGTCGAATGTCTGCTTGTGAGCGGCGCCCATGGTGCCCACCACACGGTAGATGGGCAGGTTCATTTTGCGCCCTTGCAGCCACTCCTGCAATTCGGTCTTGGGGTCCTTGCCGATCGCCTGCATCTGCGGGTTGATCTCGACGTCCTTGAAGAGACGGTGCACCAGCCGGGCTGCGGTTTCAAAACCGGCGTCAAGGTAGACCGCGCCTATCACGGCCTCCAGCGCATCGGCCAGGATGGAGGGCCGCTTGTGGCCGCCGGACTTGGCCTCGCCCTCCCCCAGGCGCACCATGTCGGGCAGGCCCAGCCCTACGGCCAGCTTGTGCAGGGTATCCTGCTTGACCAGGTTGGCGCGCACGCGGGACAGGTCGCCTTCGGGCAGCTCGCTCAGTTGCTCATAAAGCATGCCGGCGACCGCCAGGTTCAGGACGGAGTCACCCAGAAACTCGATGCGCTCGTTGTGGTCGGACGAAAAGCTGCGGTGCGTCAGTGCCTGCACCAGCAGCTTGGGATTGGAGAACTCATGCTCCAGGCGCTTTTGCAGCGCCGGCAGGCCCGGGCTCGAGGTGGCGCTGGCTCGCACTTATTTGGATTTGCCGCTGTACTTGAGCAGCAAGAAGGCAGGGCCGGCCAAGTGGATTTCCTTGTTATAGGCGAAGGCCACCACTATTTTGTCGCCGTCCTTGGTCACTTCCAGGTCTTTGCCGGTGATCGATTTGATGTCGTCGATCTGGGCTGCCTTGTCGAAAATGGTCCGGACTTCAGCGACGGAGTTGCCGTCCCTGGCCTTGTTGGCGGCCTTGGTGATGGCCTGAAGCTCCACCAGTGTCGGGAAAACCTGGGCGGCCACAATCCCGGCGCAGACCAGGATGACGCAGAAAAAAAGAAGGCCGATAAAGGAAATGCCGCGTTGCTGATGTTTCATTTTTTCTCCTGCTCTGACTAGAAAACCTATCGGATCCCGGGCTCAGGCGCACAGCCTATTCGAAGGAGCCTATCCGTTTGAGGTTGCCAAAATTCATCCAGACAAAAAAGGCCTTACCCACGATGTTGGCCTCCGGAACGAAACCCCAATAGCGCGAGTCCTGCGAATTATCGCGGTTGTCACCCATCATGAAGTACTGCCCCTCCGGCACCTTGCAGACCATGCCCTCGCTACTGTAACGGCAATTTTGCTTGAAAGGAAAGTCCATGAC
Organism: Polaromonas sp. P3_B1; assembly: GCF_056402935.1. Taxonomy (NCBI): domain Bacteria; kingdom Pseudomonadati; phylum Pseudomonadota; class Betaproteobacteria; order Burkholderiales; family Comamonadaceae; genus Polaromonas; species Polaromonas sp. P3_B1. The sequence goes on along the minus strand of NZ_JBFUGK010000046.1, from coordinate 41,235 downwards.
CTCACGCTCGTCCAGCCCGGCACGCCGTGTGTCGTCATTCAGCAGGCGGTACTTTTTGGTGCCGTTGACCTCTTCGAACTGCTTGGCATAGCGCAGCACGTCCTCGTCGAAGAAATCCGGCAGCGGGGTCTTGGGCAGGGGCTTGCCGTTGATGGTCAGCTTTTTGTTGATGTAGGCCACCTCATCCCCGGGCACGCCGACGACACGCTTGATGTAGTCCAGGCTGGGCTTGGGCGGGTAGCGGAACACCATCACGTCGCCGCGCTGCGGACTCTGGTTGTTGATGACCTTGATGTTCAGCACGGGCAGGCGCACGCCGTAGTGGAATTTGTTGACCAGGATCAGGTCATTGATCAGCAGGGTCGGGATCATCGAGCCCGAGGGGATCTTGAAGGGCTCAAACAGGAAGGAGCGCAGCAGGAAGACCACCACGATCACTGGAAAGAGGCCGGCGGTCCAGTCCAGCCACCAGGGCTGCATGATGAGCCGGGCACGCGCCTCACCCAGATTGACGTTGTCGACCTGGTTGATGCCCATTTTGGCGAGTTCGGCCTGGCGGCTGGCGGCGCTTTCCTCGAGCGCGGCGGCGGCCTTGTAGCGCTGCGGCAGGAAATAGAAGCGTTCAGCCAGCCAGTAGATGCCGGTGACCAGCGACGCCAGGAACAGCAGCAGGGAGAAATTGCCTTCAACGGCGCCGAAATACCAGGCGGCGCCGTAACCCACAAAGGCCGCCAGCACCACGGCCGTGATCGTGCTCATTGCGCCGCGCATCAGTCTTCCACCTGCAAAATGGCCAGGAAGGCCTCCTGGGGTACTTCAACGGAACCGATTTGTTTCATGCGTTTTTTACCCGCTTTTTGTTTCTCTAGGAGCTTGCGCTTGCGTGAAATATCGCCGCCGTAGCATTTGGCGATCACGTTTTTGCGAAGCGCCTTGATTGTCTCACGCGCAATAATGTTGGCCCCGATCGCGGCCTGGATCGCGACGTCGAATTGCTGGCGCGAAATGATCTCGCGCATTTTGGCCACCACCGCCCGCCCGCGATAGGCCGACTGGCTGCGGTGGACGATGATGGACAGCGCGTCCACCTTCTCGCCGTTGAGCAGGATATCGACCTTCACCACGTCGGAAGCCCGGAATTCCTTGAACTCGTAGTCCATGGACGCGTAGCCGCGCGAGACGGACTTGAGCTTGTCGAAGAAGTCCAGCACGATCTCGCCCAGCGGCATTTCGTAGGTCAGCATGACCTGCTTGCCGTGGTAGGCCATGTTCAGCTGGATGCCGCGCTTCTGGTTGGCCAGCGTCATGACGGCGCCGACGTAGTCCTGCGGCATATACAGGTGCACGGTCACGATGGGTTCGCGGATCTCGTTGACGCGCCCGGCGTCCGGGATTTTGGACGGGTTCTCGACCATGATGGTCTCGCCGTCGGACTTGAGCACCTCATAGACGACGCTGGGCGCCGTCGTGATCAGGTCCTGGTCGAACTCCCGCTCCAGCCGCTCCTGGACGATTTCCATGTGCAGCAGGCCCAGGAAGCCGCAGCGAAAGCCGAAACCCAGGGCTTCGCTGACCTCGGGCTCATAGTGCAGCGAGGCGTCGTTGAGCTTGAGCTTTTCCAGCGCGTCCCGCAGGGACTCGTACTCGCTGGCCTCAGAGGGATAGAGGCCGGCAAAAACGGCAGGCTGGATTTCCTTGAAGCCGGGCAACGCTTCGGTCGCAGTGAAGGCCGCGCCGCCGGTGCCGGCCTTGACCAGCGTGACGGTGTCGCCCACGCGGGCGGCTTGCAGCTCCTTGATGCCGGCGATCACAAAGCCCACTTCTCCGGACTCCAGCGATTGGCGCGGTTCGGTGTGCGGGGTGAAGACACCCAGTTGCTCGGCGTTGTACATCGCCTCGCTGGCCATCAGCTTGATGCGGTCGCCCCTGGCGAGCCGGCCGTCGACCACCCGCACCAGCATGACCACGCCCACATAGGCGTCGTACCAGCTGTCGATGATCATGGCGCGCAGCGGGCCGTCCGGGTTGCCCTTGGGCGAGGGAATCCGGGCGACGATGGCTTCCAGGATTTCGTCGATGCCCATGCCGGTCTTGGCGCTGCAGGGAATCGCGTCGGTCGCGTCGATGCCGATCACTTCCTCGATTTCCTGCTTGGCGTTTTCGGGGTCGGCCTGCGGCAAGTCCATCTTGTTGAGCACCGGCACGACCTCCACGCCGAGGTCCAGCGCGGTGTAGCAGTTGGCGACGGTCTGTGCCTCCACGCCCTGGCTTGCGTCCACCACCAGCAGCGCGCCCTCGCACGCGGACAGCGAGCGGCTCACTTCATAAGAGAAGTCGACGTGGCCCGGCGTGTCGATCAGATTGAGGTTGTAAACCTCGCCGTTGAGTGCCTTGTATTTGAGCGCAGCGGTCTGCGCCTTGATGGTTATCCCACGCTCTTTTTCGATGTCCATCGAATCCAGAACCTGCGCGCTCATCTCGCGGTCCTGCAAACCACCGCAGCGCTGGATGAGTCGATCGGCCAAGGTGGATTTGCCGTGATCAATGTGCGCAATGATCGAAAAATTTCTGATGTGATTCATCAACGAGAACGCCTAAGTACTTGAAAGTATTGCGAAGAGATTGGGTGCGATTCGCGAGGGGCCATAAAAAAGGGCGCGTCGATTAGCGACGCGCCCTGAACCAACAATCTATGGCAACTGCGATAGTTGGAACTTCATTGTAGGCAAAAAGCCAGACCCGAACAGTCCCAAAATGGCCATATTTTTGTCGTTGCAGGCTAGCAACAGGAATCTTATACACAACTTATTCACATTTTTAAACTGCTTGTCTCTGGACAACTTGTGGGTGATCTGTGGATCGCTGGGTATTACCCAAAAACGCGATGGAAAGCCGGATTTTGACGCGGCCGATATATCCAAAAGGCACAGAGGCAGACCTGCATTCTACCGAAAAGCCTCCGAGAGCAATTTTATTGTGAGCATTCACTAACAAAAAGCAAGTATCGGGCCTCGAAAAAATATATTTTTGAGGGAATCAAAAAGAGCCTCGCAGGGGGCTAAACCCATAAAGCCCAGCAGGGTATGGGGGCCTTCGGGGTGCTCCTGGGTGACGGGCGACATCCTCACGCGAGCGCGGATGCAACTCCGCGTGCGCGCCCGGCGAGCCGACCCGCACGCCGGGCTTCCCATGCGATTAACGCGAGGGGCGAATCAGCGCGTACTGCGCCCATTCGCCACGGCGAAACAGCACATTGATGGCTTTGGTTTTGTCGATCTTCGCCAGGGCCGCTTCGAACTCCTTGACGCTGGTGACCTCCGAATTGGCAATCGCCACGATCACGTCGCCCTCGCGGAGGCCGGCTCGCGAAGCGGCAGCCTCGGCGGTATCGACCTTGACGCCACCCTTGATCTTGAGTTCCTTCTTCTGCGCGTCGCTCACCTCGCTGACCACCAGGCCCAGCGCCTGGGCCGCACCCACGGCGGGTGCTTTGGGCTCCGGGCCCGAAGCCTTGCGTGCCGGCTTTTCAGGCTCAACCTCACCGATGGTCACTGAGATGTCTTTGCTCGCGCCGCGCCTGAAGACGGTCACCACGGCCTTGGTGCCGGGCTTCACGTTGCCGACCATGCGCGGCAGGTCGCTGGATTTTTCGATCGGCTTGCCGTCGAACTTGATGATGATGTCGCCGGCCTCGATGCCGGCCTTTTCTGCGGGTGCACCGCTTTCAACGCCGCGGACCAAAGCGCCCTGTGCCTTGCCCAGGCCTATGGATTCGGCCACGTCCTTGGTGACCTGGTCGATCTGGACGCCGATGCGGCCCCGCGTCACCCGGCCGCTGCTGCGCAGCTGGTCGGATACGCGGGCGGCTTCATCGATGGGGATGGCAAAGGAAATGCCCTGGAAGCCGCCGGAGCGCGAGTAGATCTGGCTGTTGATGCCAACCACTTCGCCGCGCATATTGATCAACGGGCCTCCGGAGTTGCCCGGGTTGATGGCCACGTCGGTCTGGATGAAGGGCAGGTAGTCGCCGGTATCACGCTGCTTGGCGCTCACAATGCCGGCCGTCACGGTGTTTTCAAGGCCGAAAGGCGAACCTATGGCCATCACCCACTCACCGACTTTGAGGCGGTTGATGTCGCCGATCTTGACGGCCGGCAGGCCGGTCGCCTCGATCTTGACCACCGCCACGTCGCTGCGCTTGTCGGCGCCGATGATCTTGGCCTTGAATTCGCGCTTGTCCGCCAGGGTAACGAGCACCTCATCGGCGCCCTCCACCACGTGCGCATTGGTCATGACAAAGCCGTCCGCCGTGAGGATGAAACCGGAACCAACGCCGCGCGGCTGGTCTTCGTCAGGCTGGCCGCGATCAGGCCGGGGCACGCGCGGCATATTCGGAGGAACGGGAATGCCGAAGCGTTTGAAAAACTCCAGCATCTGCTCGTCGGCGCTTCCGCTGGCGGAGGGTTTGGCTTTTTCCAGGGTGCGGATATTGACCACGGACGGCCCCACCTGCTCCACCAGGTCCGTGAAATCAGGCAATGTGCGGGTTTGCGCCGCAACCGGTGCCAGCGGCACCAGCGTGGTGACCGTGACAGCAACGGCGGCCAGCAGGCCTGCGGACAGGCAGGAGCGCAGGGGTTTCCAGGTCAATTCAAGCATCATTCAAGCCTCATCAAAAATAGGTGTCTTCAGGCAATCCAGGCTGCCGCAGGGAAGAGCCGGCGCCAAAGCGCCATGCGCATATTATTTCTTGCGCTCCAGGCCATTGGCAAAGAGCTTCAGGGTAGCCATGGGGACTTCGCCCATGACGGTGACCCAATAAGTGTCGAGCTGGCGGGTGATGGTCTGCGTGGCGCCCATCGACAGGCTGGACTCCCGCTCGTGGCGTTGCCGGTCAAAGGGTTCCACGAAGATGGACACCGAAGCCAGGCCGTCCGAAAAAATCCATTGCAGCGGTTCCTCGCCGGGTCCCGGATTGGCCGTCACCGGCCGCTTGTAGCAGCTCATGGGCTTGAAGCCCGCCACCGGGGCCTTCAGCACCCAGCCTTCGGCGCTGGCGCTGGTCTTCACCAGGACCGGTTTTTCGACGCGGTAGCCCTCGACCTTGCCCATCATCTGGAGGAGCTTGTCCATCTTGACGGGGGCATCGAGCTGCAACTCGGAAAACGCCGCCTGCTCCAGCACCTTGCCGTCGGTGTCCAGCGTCTGCAGCTTCACGACCAGGCCTTTTTTCTGCTCGGTCCAGACGCGGTAGCCAAAGCGCATGCTGTCCTTGGGCACCAGCAGCACGACGTCGGCTTCGACGCCCGCCACGCGGTCAGTGCCCTCCTGCTTGACCTTGTAGTAGTCGGCGATCCTGCCATCGGTTGATTGCAGCAGTTGCGGAAACATCCCCAGCGACTCGCGTTTTTCGCTGCGGACCACCTTGTGGTCGGGCATGAAGGTGACGACCTGGTCGTTGTGCCGGAAAATGGAGCGCGGCGCACCGGTGAGCGTTTCGACCCGCTCCATCTGCTGGTCGCCTTCACAGACGTGCCAGATCTTGGCGCTGGACATGGCGCCGCCTGAAGAAACCACAAACGTGCCGATATAGGAGCGCTTCCTGGAGGCCTCATGCATGCGCATCAGCCAATCATTGATGCTGCGGGATTCCACAGCTGAGGCGGCGGGGGTTGAGGTCTGCGCCGCTACATAACCCATGGCGGGCAACGCGCATCCCGCCAAAGCCAGCAGCCGGAGTAACTTGAGGTTCATGGTGTCGCCAAAGCCCTGTCGCGTTGCAGCGTGCGCTCAGCGCCCTGCATTGCGGGGAGTCTCGAAGGTGGCATTGCGCAGGAAGCCCGAGGGCTCCTGCAAAGCCGAGGTGCCGCCGAGCTGCTTGTGCGCGGCCAGCAGTTCCTCGAGCCGGGCATCGCGCACCATGGGACCTTGGGGTGAAGCGACGACGACCACCTGCTGTTGGAGGGCAGGCGCCTGAGCCAGTTGAGGCGCGGCGGCAGGCGCCAGCAAACCAGCGGCATTCCACGCAATGGCCGACACCGCCGCGACCGAGGCAAATCCAGCCACCAGCTTCCAGCGGAAGTCGCCGTCGTTGGCCGCCTGGCCGCGCTGCGGAAGCAGGACCACGGGTGAACCCTGGACGGCCGGCTGCGCAGGAGCTTGAGCAGGGCCCCGCGCCGTTTCCTGTGCCAGGCGCTGGTTCAGGCGGCTCAGAAATGCCGGGTCCGCGCCACGCGCACCATGGGGAGACCGCAGCGCATCGCCGATCAGGTGATAGGTGTCCCAGCAGGCGACCGCCGAATCATCGTGTCGGCTGGCGTGAAGCGCGGCCGCAAAGTCCTCCCCGCCCAGTTGGCCATCGGCCAGGGCGGACATGAGTTCGCTGGTTTGCATAGACGGTTTCATGATGTTCGTGGTGTTCGTGGGTGGCGGAACTGTCTGGATAAGGGTCTGGAAATACCTGGCTTGTATGGGTTCGTGATGGCTGCGGCGCCCTTACCAGCGCTTGCCGCTCTGGTTTTCAAGCAAGGGCTTCACCTTCTGCGAAATCGCTTCGCGCGCCCTGAAAATCCGCGACCGCACCGTACCTATGGGGCAATCCATGACCTCAGAGATCTCCTCATAGCTCAATCCTTCGATTTCACGCAGGGTGATGGCCTGGCGGAGTTCCTCCGGCAAGGCTTCCATGGCGGTATTGATGATCTCCGCGATTTCCTTGCTGGCCAGCACGGCATCCGGCGTTTCAGAGCTTGTTAGTTCGTTTTCCAGCGGGGAAGTTTCATCGCTTTCCTCGCTTTGGCCCGATTTGAAGGCATTTTCGGAAACAGTCGGGTCCCGTTTGAGGTCCATCAGCGCTTTTTTGGCGGTATTCACCGCGATCCGGTACAGCCAGGTGTAGAACTGGGCCTCGCCCCTGAACTGGGCCAGGGCCCGGTAAGCCCGGATAAACGTCTCCTGGGCAATATCTTCCACCAGGTCCACGTCGCGGACCATGCGGCCTATCAGGCGCTGGATGCGCCGCTGATACTTGATGACCAGCAGCTCATAGGCTTTCTGATCGCCCGCGACCGTGCGCTCGACCAGCATGGCGTCGCTGTCGGCGGCCTTTTCAAGCGGCACAAGTGGCAGGTCGGCGCTCATGAAGGATTGGGGGTGCCGCTGGTGGAGTGCATAGCCCCCGATACTGCCACAGCGGACGGCCGGTCCGCGCCCAGCGCATCATCCTGCCAGGGCGCGGCGACAGTTTTGCGTGGTGAATACACGGCCCTGCGCAGATCAAGCCAACGTTGGGGCATGCTGCGCCGCTCCATCCAGAGCCACAAACAGGCATGAGCCTGGTTTTCAAGCCGCAGCAGCAGGATATTCTGGAAGTCAGCCAGGACCGTCAGGCTGTACTCGGCGACGCCCGCCTGGTAGCCCGGGCTTTCCCAGCGCCAGACCTCGCCATCCCAGGCGAGTTGCCCGGCCGGGGCGTTTCGCCAACCGGTATACGCGGCAGCACCGGCTACGGCCACCAGAACAAGCGCCGATGCGATGCGCCAATCGAGGCGCCCCGTAGCTTGAAGAAACCACAGCAGGGTCAACAGCAAACCGCAAAGCCACAAGCCAAACAAGAGCGCGCCCAGAAAACGCGAACGCCCCAACGGATAAACAACCGAAGGGGCGTTGTGGGTGGCCAAGGGGTTTGCGAACGCGGGGGAAATCAGGCGCGCTTGAAGACCAGCGTGCCGTTGGTACCGCCGAATCCGAAGTTGTTCTTGACGGCAACCTCGATCTTGGCGTCACGCGCGGTATTGGCGCAGTAGTCGAGGTCGCACTCGGGATCCTGGTTGAAGATGTTGATGGTGGGGGGAATCTTCTGGTGGTGCAGCGAGAGGACGGTGAACACCGACTCGATGCCGCCGGCCCCGCCCAGCAGGTGGCCCGTCATGGACTTGGTGGAGCTCACCATCAGCTTTTTGGCGTGGTCGCCGAAAGCCGCCTTGATGGCATTGGTTTCGTTGAGGTCACCCAGCGGGGTGGAGGTGCCATGCGCGTTGAGGTACTGAACTTCATCGGCGTTGACGCCGGCGTTCTTCAGCGCCATCACCATGGAGCGGCGCGGGCCGTCAATATCGGGCGCTGTCATGTGGTATGCGTCGGCACTCATGCCGAAGCCGGTCAGTTCGGCATAAATTTTGGCGCCGCGGGCCTTGGCGTGCTCGTACTCTTCGAGCACCAGCACACCGCCGCCCTCGCCCAGCACAAAACCGTCGCGGTCCTTGTCCCAGGGGCGCGAAGCCGTTTTCGGGTCGTCGTTGCGGGTGGACAGGGCGCGCGCAGCCGCGAAGCCGCCTATGCCCAGGGGAGACACGCAAGACTCGGCGCCGCCGGCCACCATCACGTCGCAATCACCGTACTCGATCATGCGAGCCGACAGGCCGATGGCGTGAAGGCCGGTGGTGCAGGCCGTGACAACCGCAATGTTGGGGCCTTTGAAGCCGAACTTGATGGATACATGCCCGGAGATCATGTTGATGATCGAGGCAGGAACGAAAAAGGGGGATATCCGGCGCGGGCCGCGATTGACCAGCTCGGAATGCATTTGCTCGATCATCGGCAGCCCGCCGATTCCCGAACCGATATTGCAGCCGATGCGCGTGGCCATCTCGCCATCGAGCGCATCGCCGGTCGGCAAGCCGCTATCGGCCACCGCCTGGCAAGCCGCGGCCAGACCGAGGTGGATGAAACGGTCCATGTGCCGGGCTTCTTTTTCGGGGATGTAGTCCGCGATATTGAAACCCTTGACCTCCCCGGCGAATTTGCAGGCAAGGTTGCTGGCGTCAAACCCGGTGACAAGATCAATTCCGGGCTTCCCGGCAAGAAGATTGGCCCAGGACTCAGCCACGGTATTACCTACCGGACTGACGCAACCCAGACCTGTCACGACAACACGACGACGGCTCATTCAGAAATCCTGAAAAGAACCTGAAAAGGCCCTGTGGCTTTTCAGGCTTGGTGACGGCAGAGTCACAGGCGAAAACCTGCGGCTTCAGGCCTTTTGATGGGTGTTCGCGTAGTCGATGGCGTTCTGGACGGTGGTGATCTTCTCGGCGTCTTCGTCGGGAATCTCAATGCCGAACTCGTCTTCCAGAGCCATAACCAGTTCTACGGTGTCAAGGGAGTCTGCGCCCAGATCGGCCACAAAGGCTTTTTCATTGGTGACCTGGCCTTCTTCCACGCCGAGTTGTTCGGCAATGATCTTCTTAACACGTGCTTCGATATCGCTCATAGTTCCCTCTGAGGGTTGTAAATTAATCCGTGATTTTACCGCGTTAGAGTCGTTTCCCTAAGCACCGCGCCGGACGGATAAAAACCGGCTTCGATTTCCTGTGTTTTACCACCGTCAACCCGCGGTTTTCATGAAACCGCGGATTGACGGCCTCGGCCTACATATACATGCCGCCGTTGACGTGAATCTCCTGGCCGGTAATGTAAGCCGCCTGGGGGCTGGCCACAAAGGCCACAGCGTGCGCAATGTCTTGCGGCTTGCCGAGGTGGCCCAGCGGAATCTGGCCCAGCAGCGCTTTTTGCTGCTCTTCGGGCAAGCCTGCGGTCATGTCGGTTTCGATAAAGCCGGGCGCCACGCAATTGACCGTGATGTTGCGCGAACCGAGTTCGCGCGCCAGCGCCCGGGTCATGCCGGCCACGCCGGCCTTGGCGGCCGCGTAATTGGACTGGCCCGCGTTGCCCGAGGCGCCCACCACCGAGGTGATGCTGATGATGCGGCCATAACGCTGCTTCATCATGGTGCGCATCACCGCGCGGCTCATGCGGAACACGGCCTTGAGGTTGGTGTCCAGCACCGCGTCCCAGTCGTCATCCTTGAGGCGCATCGCCAGCATGTCGCGCGTGATGCCCGCGTTGTTGACCAGCACCTGCAGGCCGCCGTGCTCCTTGACGATGGCCTCGATCAGCGCTTCGGCGGCGGTCACGTCGTTCACGTTCAGGTTTTTGCCGGTGCAGCCCGGGAAAGCCGCTAGAGCCTGGCCGATTTTGGCCGCGCCTTCGTCGCTGGTCGCCGTACCTATGACCTTGAGGCCTTTCTGGGCCAATTCGAGTGCAATGGCAGCACCAATGCCGCGCGATGCGCCTGTGACCAGCGCGACCTGGCCTTCAAATTTGACTTCGCTCATGCCAGTAACTCCTTCACTTCCGCCAGTGAGGCGGGATCAAACAGCGGGATACCCGTCAATTCGGGGTCGATTCTTTTGGCCATGCCGGCCAGCACCTTGCCGGGACCGCACTCGACCAGCGTGGTGAGCCCGCGCGCCTTGATGGCCTGCACACACTCCACCCAGCGCACCGGGCCGAAGGCCTGGGCGTAGAGCGCGGCGCGAATGCGGTCCGCGTCGGTCTCGACGGCCACGTCGATGTTGTTGATGACCGGAATTTTCGGCGCCGCGAAATCGACGCCCGCCAGCCTTTCGCGCAGCTTCTCGGCCGCGGGCTTCATCAGGCTGGAGTGAAAGGGAGCCGACACCGGCAGGGGCAAGGCGCGCTTGGCGCCGTTGGCTTTGAGCACTTCGCAAGCCTTTTCGACCGCGGCCTTGCTGCCTGCGATGACGGTTTGCATCGGGTCATTGAAATTGACGGCTTCCACCACCTCGGCGGTGGTGGCTCCGAAACTGCGCGCGGCCTCAGCGCAGCCTTCGATCACCTTGGAGGCTTCCATGCCCAGGATGGCGGCCATAGCGCCCACACCGACCGGCACGGCATCCTGCATGGCCTGCGCGCGAAAGCGCACCAGCGGAGCCGCCTGCGCAAGCGTCAGAACGCCAGAGGCGACCAGGGCGGAATACTCCCCCAGCGAATGGCCCGCAACGGCCGCGGGTGCGGCGCCGGTCTCAGCCATCCAGGCGCGGTAGGCCGCCACGCCGGCAACCAGCATCACGGGCTGGGTGTTGGTGGTCAGGGCCAGCGTCTCCTTGGGGCCTTCCTTGATCAGGCGGCCTACATCCTCGCCCAAGGCCTGCGAAGCTTCAGCGAGGGTCTGCGCGACCACGGGATGGTCGCCCCAGGCGTCCAGCATGCCGACCGACTGCGAGCCCTGGCCGGGAAAAACAATGGCAAACGATTTCAAATGATTACTCCATGGATCGAATTCTTGAGTCGCTGAAAAGCACCCGCATGCATTTTAAGAAGATGAATCGCCATTTTTTGAAGACGCCAATCAGACGGGGGATGGCATGGCGCCGAGGCGCGCACTGCGAAGTCGCGCAAGCCCCCGGCCGACAGCAGACCTGGCGCAATGAAATATCGCCGCGACGGCCAGCCAGGGGTCCATGAGGTAGTCCCACAAGTTGGTGGACTCCAGCGCGCCGGCCACCCAGGCCAGCAGAGCCAGGGCCACCAGCGCAGGCAGCAGGCGCAGGCCCCCGGCCCAACACGCAAGCGACAACACCAAAAGCGCCGCCCACAAGCCCCAGGAACCCCAGCCCAGCCGGTAGGCATCCCAATCACCCCAGCCCAGCGCCAGCGGATACAGGAACAAAGCCCCGCCCGCGAAGGCAAGGCTCAGCACCACGCGCTCACGCTGCGCCATGAGTGGAATGCCGCGCAGGCGCTGGTACATGCCCAGGCAAGCGATGGCGACCAGCGAGATACTCAGATCCGAACTGACGCCGCGCACATAGGCCACAACCGGCAAACGGGCGGGCCCCACGGGACACCACAGCAGCAAAAACACGGCGGCGCTGACCCACTTGCTCCAAGGCGTGACGCCATGGCGCCAGCTCAGCAGGCGCAGGCAGCCGGCACAGAGCACCAGACTGATGCCAAGCAAGGCGATCAGGTCATTTGCCGGTGGGAGCATGGCCGGGCGCCGCTTGTGCGGCCTCAAGGGTTTGCAAGGGGTCCAGATGCACATGCTTGATGCGCGTGCGGTGCCAGGTATAGACCAGATGCAGGTAGCCGTCGCGGCTTTGTATCAGGTAAGGGTAGGAGAACTCCTGGGAGCAGCTCTGGCCGCCGCACAGCTGGCGCCGGGCGCTGGCCACATAGGCCTGGGCCTCGCCGTCGCTGGCACCGCGCGCCTTGAGCTCCTGGGTCAACAAACGCTCATAGTCGCCAACGGATGTGCGCAGCTGCGGATTGACAGAGGACTCGACGATCCAGGGCGTCACGCCGTCAAATGAGCCGCCCGCAACGGTCTGCAGCAAGGCCAGTGTTTCGCGGTTGCGGGGCGCCGGGTTCAGGGCCAGCCATTGCGTGCCGCTGTTCGTCATGGTGCCGGCCAGGGCGGAATCCGGGTTGGGCCAGGCGCTTGCATGGGCCGGCAACCAGGTCTTGCCGGCATCGGCGGTGCTTGAGGCCATCAGCGCCGTGGCGTTGCCCGAGCGCATATAGACCTGCGCTTTTTCCGGCCCCGACACCAGGACCACCGGCTGCAGGCTGGTACGGCTACCGGGAATGCGAATTTTGTCGACTACTTGTCCCTGGGCATTGATGCGCAGCACTTCGCCGAACTTGGCAACGAACTCGTGGTACACCGGCAAGCCGATTTCACCGTTCTCGAAGAGGACCGGCGTGCCTTTGACCAGCGTGCTGATGTTCAGGAAAGGCGAGGTCACCAGCCGGCGCGGCGCACTCCAGCTTGCGCCTTCGTCAGTGGAGCGTGCCCAGGTGATGGAACTGCCGGCCCACCCACCCAGCGACACATTAACCATCCACAGGCACAGCGAGCCATCGGGCGCACGCGCAATGACCGGGTTGCCGAGTTTCTTCACATAGCGCCACAGGCCTTGCTGGAGTGCGTGCCGATCGAACAGCGTGCTTTCGGCGCTCCAGCGCAGGCCGGCCGGCTCCAGCACGGCACTCTGGATGGTGACATCTCCCGCGCCCTCGCGTGAGCCCGAGAACCAGACTGCACGCAGGCGGCCGTCGCGCAATTCCACCAGGGAAGCTGCGTGCACGGCCTGGCCGGGAGAGGAAGAGACAAACTGCGCGTCGAAGCGGAAACGGCCGTCGGGCGAACGTTGTTGCTGCGCCGGTCCGGCCTTGGTTGACAGGGGCTTTGCCGCATCCACGGCAGGATCGGCCTGCGGTATCGCAAATGGTGAAGCCGGGGGGCGCTGCAGGATTTTCCATCCGGCCAGGGCGAAGGCCAGCACCAGCAGAGCTGCTGCAAGGCGCTCCGATACGCCGGATGGTTTGAAATTCAAGTGCCCACCTGTCTGTGAAAGCCTGGCGGATGGGTAGGGAGCCGCTCAGTACTTGAGAAGCACCGCACCCCAGGTAAAGCCGCCGCCCACGCCTTCGAGCATGAGGGTGTCGCCTTTTTGGATCTTGCCGCTGCGCACGGCCGTATCCAGCGCAAGCGGGATGGAGGCGGCGGAGGTGTTGCCGTGCTGGTCGACCGTGACGATGAGCTTTTCAAGCGGCATCTTCAGCTTTTTGGCCGTGCTCTGCATGATGCGGATATTCGCCTGGTGCGGGATCAGCCAGTCAATGTCGGCGTCGGTCAGGTTGGCCTTTGCCAGCGTGGCGCGCGCGGCGCTTTCGAGCACGCCCACGGCCAGCTTGAACACAGCCTGGCCGTCCATCTTGAGCAGCGGGTCACCCAGGATCTGGCCGCCCGAGACATTGCCAGGCACACAGAGGATGCCGACATGCTTGCCGTCGGCGTGCAGGTCGCTGGCGAGGATGCCGGGCGTCTCCGAAGCCTCCAGTACCACGGCGCCGGCGCCGTCACCGAAAAGCACGCAGGTGGTGCGGTCCGAAAAATCCAGGATGCGCGAGAACACTTCTGCGCCTATCACCAGCGCCTTGCTGGCCGAACCGGTGCGAATCATGGCGTCGGCCACGGTCAGCGCATAGACGAAGCCGCTGCAGACAGCTTGCACGTCAAAGGCCGCACAGCCGGCGATGCCCAGCTTGTTTTGCAAGATGCAGGCTGCCGACGGAAACACCATGTCGGGTGTCGAGGTCGCCACGATGATGAGGTCGATATCGGACGCCTGCAGGCCCGCGGCTTGCAGCGCATTCTTGGCGGCTTCCACGCCCAGGTCGCTGCTGGTCACGTCGGGCGCGGCAAAGTGGCGCGCCCGGATGCCGGTGCGCTCCACAATCCATTCGTCGGAAGTTTCTACGCCCCGTGTAGCCAAATCGGCGGCCAGTTCGGCGTTGGTCAATCGGCGCGGAGGCAAAAAACTACCGGTGCCGGTGATGCGTGAGTAACGGGTCATTAATAAGTGGCCGTGTTGAAACTGCTGAGTCAACTGGCATTGAGGAGGGGTTCGGCAGGCGCATCGGCAAGCGGTGCCGCATGCGCCACAACCAGCAAAGGGGCTGCGTGGGCGATGCGCTCGCGGACTCTCTCAAGCAAATTGTTCCGAGCCGCATCATAAGCCCGATTCAGCGCCCTCTCAAAAGCGAAGGCATCGGCCGAACCGTGGCTCTTGAAGACCAAACCTTGCAGCCCCAGCAATGCCGCGCCGTTGTAGCGCCTGTGATCAACCCGGTTTTTAAATGCATTTAACACCGGATAGGCAATAATGGCTGAAATTTTTGTGAAGATGTTCCGCGAGAACTCGGTCTTCATGAAGCCGCCAATCATGCTGGCGAGGCCCTCGCTGGCTTTCAGGGCCACATTGCCCACAAAGCCATCGCAGACCACGATGTCTGTCGTTCCCTTGAAAATGTCGTTGCCTTCGACATTCCCATAGAAATTCAAATCACCGGAATTGGAAGCAGATCGCAGCAATTCACCGGCTTTTTTAATCATTTCACTGCCTTTTATCGCCTCTTCGCCGATATTGAGCAGGCCGACGCTAGGTGTGGGGTTGGTGGTGATGGCCGCCACCAGAGCCGAGCCCATGACGGCAAATTGCAGCAGGTGATCTTCGGTGCAATCAACATTGGCGCCCAAGTCCAGCACCGTGGTGGCGCCGCCCAAGGCATTGGGCAATTGGGTGGCAATCGCCGGGCGGTCTATGCCGTCCATAGTCTTGAGCACATAGCGGGCGATGGCCATCAGTGCGCCGGTATTGCCAGCCGACACGGCGGCTTGTGCCGCACCGTCCTTGACCTGGTTCATCGCAACCCGCATCGAAGAGTTCTTCTTGCGCCGCAGCGCGATCTCGATGGGATCGTCCATGGTGACGATTTCGCTGGCGGGGACGATCTGGCAGCGAGGGTGGGCCTGGAGCCGCGCATGCAGCGGGTGCGTGGCCAGCACTTCAGGCTGCCCCACCAGCACCACGGCGGCGTCAGGGTGGCCGTCCAGGAAAGCCAGGCTGGCGGGCAGCGTCACGGCGGGGCCGATATCGCCGCCCATGGCATCGACAGCAATCCTGATCATGAGGCGACCGGTGCAGTCAAGAGGTGGAGTTCAGGCAAAAGAAAGGCCCGCAGGATGAGTGCGGGCCCATGCTCAAAGCGTGGAGTTACGCTTCGGATTTGGTTTTCAACACCTTGCGGCCACGGTAGAAACCGGTGGGGCTGATGTGGTGACGCAGGTGGGTTTCGCCGGTGGTGGACTCCACGGCAATGCCTGGCACGGTGAGTGCGTTGTGCGAACGGTGCATGCCGCGCTTCGAAGGCGACTTCTTGTTTTGCTGGACGGCCATGATCGGCTCCTGATGGGGTGTTAGGTTGGTAAATTACGCACCAAATTCCGAGTTCAGACAGCTGGACCTGAATATCAGCCCATGACAGCCTGAGCGCCATGACACCGTATCCACCGCATTGGTACGCGAAGCCTTTGATTATAGCTTGATGCGGGGGCATTTTCATCACCCTGGCCTCAGACGGGCGAAATGTCCATGAATCCAGTGGTTTTTCGCATGAATTTAGTAAAACCAAATTACTACTTTTTATTCTTTAGCTGCGCCAACACGGCAAAGGGATTGGGTTTTCCGGCGGGCTCACCCGCCGCATCTGGTGCTTCCACATCACCGGCCTGAAGCTTGGGGGCGACCGGGCATTCCTCATGCATCGGCACCAGGGGCAAGGCCATCAGCAGTTCGTCTTCCAGTACGGCGAGCAGGTTGAACTGCGGCTCCATCACCAGCAGGTCCTCTTCGGCCTGGTCGTCCTCGGCCATGGCGATGTCTTCGCTGGCGACAAAACGGTACCGCTGGTCCACCTCCACGGGCGTCTCGACCACGCCCATGCAGCGCTGGCAGGTCAGCGGAACGGTGGCATGGGCCTGCAAGTGCAGCCACACCTCGTCGTCAGCGCCGGCGCGCGGGCGCAATTCGCCTGACGCCTGCCACTGCACGACTGCATCAGCCTGCAGCCCTTGCGTTTCCTCGGCAAGCCGCTCCAGATTTTGTAGCGGAGTGGTTTCGGCAAGCGCCACGCCCTCCTGGGCAAACGCTTTCATGTTGAGCCGGCTGGGCTGAAGGGATCTGGACATGGATGCAGTGTAAGAGAATCGAGGCCATGACCCTCGCCTCCCCTCTCGCCTCCAATCGTCCTCTCGTGCTGGGTTCGACCTCACGCTACCGCCGCGAATTGCTGCAGCGGTTGCACATCCCTTTCGAGGTCGCCGCGCCCGAGGTGGACGAAACCCCGCAGCCCGGCGAGGCCCCGCGCGCCCTGGCCGAACGCTTGGCCCTGGCCAAGGCCCGTGCAGTGGCTACCGCTTTCCCGGGTGCCGTTGTCATTGGCTCCGATCAGGTCGCCGACCTGGACGGCGAACCCCTGGGCAAGCCCGGAGACCATGAAAAAGCCGTTGCACAGCTGCGCCGCATGCGCGGACGCACCGTGATTTTCCAGACGGCCGTGGCCGTGGTGTGCCTGGAAAGCGGCTACGAGGCGCAAAGCCTGGCGCCGGTCAAGGTGAAATTCCGCGAGCTGAGCGACGATGAGATCGAGCACTATTTGCGCATAGAGCAGCCCTATGACTGCGCGGGCAGTGCCAAAAGCGAAGGCCTGGGCATCGCGTTGCTGGAGTCCATCGACAACGACGACCCGACGGCCCTGGTCGGCCTGCCGCTGATACGCACCTGCCGGCTGATCCAGGCCGCAGGCATCAAACTACTGTCCGGAGGCCGGCCATGAGCGCCGCCATGAAGGGCAAGCTCTACCTGGTGCCCGCGCCGCTGGATTTCGGCTGCGACACGCAGGCGCCCCTGCAGGACGTCATGCCGCTGCAAACCCTGCAGCTCGCGTCGCGGCTGTCCTGCTGGATCTGCGAGAACGCCAAAAGCACGCGCGCCTACCTCAAGCGCATAGACGCGCTACAGCCGCTGGCCGCGCCGCTGCAGTCGCTGCAGATCCAGGAGCTGCCGCGCGAGGTCCATAAAAAAGGCGACCATGGCGGCAACTTCGACGCTCGCCCCCTGCTCGCGGCCGCCCTCGAAGGCCGCGACATGGGCCTGGTCAGCGAAGCCGGCATGCCGGCGATTGCCGACCCAGGGTCCTCCGTGGTGCGCGCGGCGCATGACCTGGGACTGGAAGTCGTGCCGCTCACGGGCCCGATGTCGCTGATGCTGGCGCTGGCCGCCAGCGGCCTCAACGGCCAGAGCTTTGCCTTTGCCGGCTATGTGCCGCAAACGCCGGCCGAGCGGGCGCAGCGCCTGCGCGAACTGGAATCGCTGGCGCTGAAATCCGGCCAGACCCAGCTTTTTATCGAGACCCCCTACCGCAACGCCGCCCTGCTCCAGTCGCTGCTGCAAACACTGCAGGACAACACCCGGCTGGCGCTGAGCTGCGGCCTGACCCTGGGCACAGCCTGGTCGCGCAGCGCGCAGGTGAGCGTGTGGAAGCGCGACAAGCCCCAGGCGCCGCTGGATTTGCCGACCGTGTTTGCCATAGGCCGTTGAAGAAGCCCCGAAGTGCACCCAGCGCCCACAAAAAAGCCCGCATGACGCGGGCTTTTTTACGCGGCCAAAGAGCGCTTAACGCAGCGCGGGAATCGCCTTGAAAGCTTTCATCGCGCCCTCACCCATGGCGGCGCCAAACTTCTTGGCCAGGCGCTCGGCCACGTTGTCGCGGCGCGTGTAGTCGATGATCTCGTCGGTCTTGACCACTTCACGCGCGACATAGTCGAGGTTGCCGAGCTGGTCGGCCAAGCCCAGTTCGACGGCCTGCTGGCCGCTCCAAAACAGGCCGCTGAACATCTCGGGCGTTTCCTTCAGGCGCTTGCCGCGGCCGGCTTTGACCACCGCGATGAACTGCTGGTGGATCTGGTCCAGCATGGCCTGTGCGAAGACGCGCTGCTTTTCGTTTTGCGGGCTGAAGGGATCCAGGAAGCCCTTGTTCTCGCCGGCGGTCAGCAGGCGGCGCTCCACGCCCAGCTTGTCCATCAGGCCGGTAAAGCCGAAGCCGTCCATCAGCACGCCTATGCTGCCCACGATGCTGGCCTTGTCGACGTAAATCTTGTCGGCCGAGACGGCAATGTAGTAGGCGGCGGAAGCGCAGGTCTCTTCAACCACCGCGTAGACCGGCTTCTTGTGCTTGGCCTTCAGGCGCAGGATCTCGTCGTTCATCATGCCGGCCTGCACGGGGCTGCCGCCGGGGGAATTGATCAGCAGCACGATGGCCTTGGCGCCGTCGTCCTCAAAGGCCGCGCGCAGGGCCGCATTGACGAACTCGGCGCTGGCATCGGCGCCCGCGGCGATCTCGCCCTTGATTTCCACCACGGCGGTGTGCGGAACCGTCGCGTCGCTGGCGGGCGTGCCGCGGTGCAGCAGCATCCAGACCAGGGCGACAAAAAACCCCAGCCAGGCCAGGCGCACAAAAGTCTTCCAGCGGCGCGTGGCTTTTTGCTCGTTGAGCGCAGCAAAAGCCAATTTCTCCAGGGTCGCGCGCTCCCAACCCGGGGCGGCGGTCGGGTCTGCCGCGGATCTTTTTGTTTGGGGATAGGGAGGAAGTGACTCCGGCTGGTTGGGCCGGAAGTCCGATTCGCGCAGCAAATCGGGATCTGTGGAGGGATCAGGGCGTTGGGGATCGTTCATGGGCACTAGTTTAGAGAGGTATTAGAACTGTAGCGGTTTAAGGTTGTAAGCGGGATGCCAATAAACAACCCCCTCCGATTCGGAAAGCGTGATTTTGATCAGCCCGCCCTGGCAAGGCCCGCCCGCGCATTGGCCGGTGTCCGGACGGTAAGCCGCGCCGTGGCTGGCACACAGCAGCCACCGGCCCTGGTCGTCAAATACGCGGTTGGGCTGCCAGTCGAGCTCCATCGCGACGTGGCTGCAGCGATTGAGGTAGGCATGGACTCCCCCCTCGAAACGCACGGCAAAGGCACGGCAGGTCTGCCCCGCGTAAACCACGTCGAACGGCACCGCCAGCCCGCCTTCAAGCAGGTCGCGGCTGTTGCAGAGAGCTTGCCGTTCGTCCATAAGCTTTAAGTCCGGAAGTCAACCATGGGCAAGCAGCCACTCGTGCAGCTCCTGCACCGAATGCGCCACGTGGCGCGGCGCCAGCACGGCAAAGCTGTCGGGTTCATGCGCGCCGTAGCTCACACCCACACTGGGGCAGCCGGCATTGACCGCCATCTGCAGGTCGTGGGTTGTGTCGCCCACCATCAGCACGCGTTCGGGCGCAACGTCAAATTCCGCCATCAATTCGTGCAGCATGCGCGGATCGGGCTTCCCGGCCGTCTCGTCGGAGGTGCGCGAACCGTCGAAAACGCCCTTGAGTTCCACGGTGCGCAGCACCTCATCGAGGCCGCGGCGCGACTTGCCGGTGGCCACCGCGAGCAGGTGGCCGCGCGCCTTCAGCGCATCAAGCAAAGGCAGCACGCCGTCGAACAGGCTCAGGTCGTC
Source organism: Polaromonas sp. P3_B1 (assembly GCF_056402935.1). Classification (NCBI taxonomy): domain Bacteria; kingdom Pseudomonadati; phylum Pseudomonadota; class Betaproteobacteria; order Burkholderiales; family Comamonadaceae; genus Polaromonas; species Polaromonas sp. P3_B1. The sequence continues at coordinate 21,478 of NZ_JBFUGK010000046.1, read as the reverse complement.
GTAGTGCGCGGCGTAGTGGTGACGGTAGCGCTCGCCGAGCTGGGGGTATTTTTCAGGCGGCACGTCGGGCGCGGCATGGGCCAGGGCCTGCATCAGGCCCAAGCCGATGACATAGCCGGCTTCCTTGTCGGTCGGCACCGTGCCGCCCACGTCGCGCACCGCGGCCTGGATGCAGCGCACGATGATTTTTGTCGAATCAAACAGTGTGCCGTCCCAGTCAAAGGCGATCAGGTCGAAATTTCGGGTTTGCATGGGGATATTGTCTTAGGGACGGCCCGCATATTGGCGCATAGGGACAAAAGCCGCAATGCGCACGTCAGTTGTCCCGGCGTTGATTGAACCACCACGATGAGAGCCCGTACGCCGCCCCCAACAAGGCGCCGGCCAGGCCAAGTACAACAAGGTGGAAAAGTTGCCCGTATTTCTCAAGGAATCCCCACGCCGAGTCGTCGTACGAAGCCCGAATGTGGGGATTGTAAAAATACAGCGCGTCCCATCCCTGCGTCACTGTCGCCGGATTCAAGGCCACAAAAGCGCACACGCACACCAGCAGACCGGCCACCGACCTGGACAAAACAAGACGGAAGGGGGACATGGCGCTCACAGAAGGCATCACCCTCTTGTTCAAGAGCCAGAAAATCACCGCAGCCAAAACGGTAGGCAGCGAAACCTGAAGCACTGCGTCAAGGCTACCCAACGACACCCAGAACAAAAACTCCATCAGAAGCGGCCAGAACACCACGGAAGGCAGCTGGCTCCAGCGGAATTCGCCGCGCCCGAAGTCACCCGCCACCAGGTAATACGCCACACCATACAGCGCTGGGCCGGCAACGACGAACATCAGCACCGTCGCGCCCAGGCCGCCGAGCTTTCCCCGGATCGGCCCGGCTGCGCTCCTGGAATCAGGCGCCTCAGGAAGGTCATGAGCCATTTGAATACCTATGCGGGCAAAAACTGCTGCAATTCGGGCGGCAGGGGCGCCTGCAGGTGCACCACCTTGCGCAGCTTTGGGTGGTTGAACTTCAGGCTCCAGGCATGCAAAAACATGCGCTTGAGCGGCACCGCACCAGCCGCGGTCTTCTGCAGCGCCCGGTTCAGCTCGAAATCGCCGTATTTGTCGTCGCCCGCGATCGGGTGGCCCTCATTGGCCAGGTGCACGCGGATCTGGTGCGTGCGGCCCGTCTTGATGGTGACTTCCAGCAGGGTGAAGGGCGTCGCGGGCGCCAGCGCGCTGGCGGGAACGACTGCCTTGACCTTGACCAGCGTCACCGAGCGCAGGCCGTCGGGGTGGTCGTTGGCCACCACTTTCACGCGCCGCTCGCCGTCGGGCAGCAAATACTTGTGCAGCGCCTTGTCGATCACACGGTGATTGGCCGGCCAGTCACCACCCACCAGCGCCAGGTAGACCTTGTCGGTTTCGCGCTCGCGGAACTGCTCCTGCAGCAGCTTGAGCGCCATGCGCCGCTTGGCGATCAGCAGGATGCCGCTGGTTTCGCGGTCCAGCCGGTGCACCAGCTCAAGGAAGTCGGCCTCCGGCCGCGCCATGCGCAGCTGCTCGATCACACCAAAGCTCACGCCGCTGCCGCCGTGCACGGCCACCCCGGCCGGCTTGTCGATGGCCAGCACGAAGTCGTCTTCAAACAGGATGGGGAATTCGCGCGACGGCGCGTAGCCGCCGGTGGTGGAACTGGCGCCATGGCGGGCGATTTCCTGGGCCATGGCCTCGGCTTTCTGGCCGGCCCGCTCGGAGGTGCGCACCGGCGGCAGGCGCACCACGTCGCCAGCTTCCACACGGGTGTCGGCCTGTGCCCTGCCCTTGTTCACCCTGACCTCGCCGCTGCGGATGATGCGGTAAACATGGGTTTTGGGCACACCCTTGAGCTGGCGAATCAGGAAATTGTCCAGCCGCTGGCCGGCGTAGTCCTCGTCCACCGTCACCAGCGTGGCCTGCGGCGCGGCGGGCTGCGGCGCCTGAGGAAGGGCGGCTGCGGGGCTAGGCTCCGCCCTGGGCCTGGCGGCGGACGCGGGTGGGCGACCCGGTGTTTTCCCGGGTTTCCTTGCCAAGCCCCTGGCTGACCCTATAATGTGTTTCACTAGCGATGCGCTGTAAGTGGTTGATTTGTCTGGAGTTTAGTCCACGCAAGTCCCCAGCCCTGAAAAGGCGGACAAGCAGCCTCGCTGGAAGGTCGATGCCCACGCCGGCAATTGCCCGCAAGCGACGAGTGCCAGGCACCTCGCGGCGAGCATCTTGCACGGTAGACGAGTCGACGTTTTGCGAACACAACTACGGAATACCATGTGCGCAGCCCAAGTCACGAACAACAGGCTGCACACGGATCCAGCCGAGATCAAGTCCTTTAACGGGTAGCCCTCTGATGACAACACTGGTCAGTCTGATTTACATATGCCTGCGGCGCCTCACGACATTCGTGTGCCCCGCATTCGGCATGAATCAGCCGCCAGCCTTTGTGCAGTGGGCGCCAGCAGCCGCGCTTTGCGCGGCACCCACCCGTTTGACCCCTGCTCGCTCCATCCACGCGCCTACGCCCAGACCACGTCGCTGACCGATTCATTTCGGTCGGCCGCGCGCCGTCAAAAGCTCTCCGGCAATTCCTCCCCGTTCGCACTGCGTCCCTCCGGCGTCGTTGGCCCATTTTGGGCATGTGATTGATGTCTGCGCATGACATCAGACGAAGAACGATAAGGAAGGCTACCCATGAAACGGATGCTGGTAAACGCCACTCAGGCTGAAGAACGCCGCCTGGCGATCGTCGACGGACAAAAACTCCTCGACTACGAAATTGAAATCGAAGGGCGCGAACAGCGCAAGGGCAACATCTACAAGGCCGTCGTCACGCGTGTCGAGCCCTCGCTGGAAGCCTGCTTCGTCGACTACGGCGAAGACCGCCACGGCTTCCTGCCGTTCAAGGAAATCTCCAAGCAGTACTTCGCCCAGGGCGTGCCGGTCAGCCAGGCGCGCATCAACGACGTCATCAAGGAAGGCCAGGAACTGCTGGTCCAGGTCGAAAAGGAAGAGCGCGGCAACAAGGGCGCGGCCCTCACCACTTTCGTCTCCCTGGCCGGCCGCTATGTGGTCCTGATGCCCAACAACCCGCGCGGCGGCGGCGTGAGCCGGCGCATCGAAGGCGACGACCGGGCCGAGCTCAAAGAGGCGATGGACCAGCTCGAATACCCGAATGGCATGAGCATCATCGCGCGCACCGCCGGCATCGGCCGCAGCGCCCCTGAACTGCAGTGGGACCTGAACTACCTGCTCAAGCTCTGGACCGCCATTGACGGCGCCGGCAAGGGCGGCAAGGGCGCTTACCTGATTTACCAGGAATCCAGCCTCGTGATTCGCGCGATCCGCGACTACTTCAACAGCGACATCGGCGACATCCTGTTCGACACCGACGACGTCTACGAGCAGGCCAAGCAATTCATGGCCCACGTGATGCCCGAGCACGAGCACCGCGTCAAGCGCTACCGCGACGATGCGCCGCTGTTCAGCCGCTTCCAGATCGAGCACCAGATCGAGTCGGCCTATGCGCGCACCGTGCAGCTGCCTTCCGGCGGCGCCATCGTGATCGACCACACCGAAGCCCTGGTTTCAGTCGACGTCAACTCGGCCCGCGCCATCAAGGGCGGCGACATCGAGGAAACCGCCACCCGCACCAACCTGGAAGCGGCCGACGAAGTCGCGCGCCAGATGCGTTTGCGCGACCTGGGCGGCCTGATCGTCATCGACTTTATCGACATGGAAGAGTCGCGCAACCGCCGCGACGTGGAAAACCGCCTGCGCGACGCGCTGCGCCAGGACCGCGCCCGCGTGCAGTTCGGCACCATCAGCAAGTTCGGCCTCATGGAAATGAGCCGCCAGCGCCTGCGCCCGGCCCTGTCCGAAGGCGCATCGATCCCCTGCCCGCGTTGCGGCGGCTCCGGCCACATCCGCGACACCGAGAGCTCGGCGCTGCAGATCCTGCGCATCATCCAGGAAGAGTCCCTCAAGGACAGCACGGCCTCGGTGCTGTGCCAGGTCCCGGTCGACGTGGCCTCCTTCCTGCTCAACGAAAAGCGTTCCGAGATCGCCAAGATCGAAGTCAAGCAGCGCATCAACGTGCTGCTGGTGCCCAACAAGACGCTGGAAACCCCCAACTACCGCCTGGAACGCCTGAAGCACGACGACCCGCGCCTGGACAACATTGCCGCCAGCTACAAGATGGCCGAGGAAGTCGAAGACCCGACCACCGTCACGCGCCGCAGCCAGGAAAAGCACAACAAGCAGGAGCCCGTCATCAAGGGCGTGCTGCCCGACGCGCCCGCCCCCGTGGCCCCACCCAAGCCGGAAGCCGCACCACACGCGGCGCCCAAGGCCGTTGCCCGCCCGGCACCGGCTGTCGCGGCGCCCGCAGAGAAAGGCTTCTTCGGCTGGATCAAGAGCCTGTTCGGCGGCGCGCAGGATGCGGCACCGGCGCCTGCGACCAAGGAAGTGAAAAAAGACGAGCGCGGCGAAGGCCGGCGTGAAGGCCGTGGCGGTGAAGGCCGCAGCGGCGAGCGCTCGGACCGTGGTGGCGAGCGCGGCGGCCGTGACGGCCGGCGCGGTGGCCGCGGCCGCAGCGAAGGCCGCGAAGCACGCCCCGAAGGCCGTGGTGAACGCGGTGAAGGCCGCGGCGGCGAACGCCGTGAACGCAATGCCGAAGGCCGCCAGGAACGCCCGGCCGGCGAAGCCCGCCCCGAAGGCGCTGGCGACCAGCCGCGCGGCGACACCCCCAACCGCGAAGGCCGCGAAGGCGGCCGCAACCGCCGTGAACGCGGCGAGCGTGGCGGTGAACGCAATGGCGAACGTGCAGAGCGCGGTGAACGCATCCAGCGCGACGCAGTCGAGCAAGACCTCGCGCTGGCCAACCAGGCCGCCATGGCAGCCGCCATGGGCGGCGAAGCCGCCGAGACGCGCCAGGAGCGCGCCCCCCAGGACGGCGAGCGCCAGGGCAACCGCGAAGCACGTGGTGAGCGTGGTGAAGGCCGCCGTGAACGCGGCGACCGCAACGGCCGCCGCAACGACCGCCGCGGCAGCGATCGTCCCGAAGGCACCGAAGCAGCGCCTGGCTTCAGCCCTGAAGCCGCAGCCGCTCCCGTGCTCGACGAAGCCGGCAATGTGGTCGCTCCCGCACAGAACGGACAAGCCGGCCAGGGCGACGAACAGCGCCAGCCGCGTGAACGCCGCAGCCGCGACCGTTATGGCCGCGACCGCCGCGAACGCGGTGAGAACGGCGAACGCGGTGAGCAGCAAGCACCGGTCGAAGGTGGCGTCGACGCCGGCCAGGCCGGCTTCGCGGAGCCTCAGCAGCAGCCTCAATCCCGCGAAGAACGCGCACCGCAAGCCGTCGCCGACTACGCGGCACCCGCAGCCGCCGTGACGCCTGCGGCGCCCTTTGTGCCTGAAGCAGCGCCGGCTCCAGCCTACACAGCCCCTGTGGCCGTGGCTGCATCAGTGCCCGCACCTGTGGTGGCAGCGCCCGCGCCGGCACCGGTCCAGGCCGCCGCACCGGCCGCCGCGGCCATCAGCCTGCCCAAGGTCCAGTCCTATGCCCTGCCCCTGGATGAACTGGCCCAGGTGGCCCAGTCCTCGGGCCTGCAGTGGGTGAATTCCGACGCAGCCAAGATCGCCGAAGCCAAGGCCGCCATCGCCGCCGAGGTCAAACCGGTGCACGTGCCGCGCGAGCGCCCTCCCCTGGTCGTGGCCGACGAAGGCCCGCTGGTGCTGGTCGAGACCCGGCGCGACCTGGGCGCGATGCCACTGCCCTTCGAAAAATCGGCAGGCCAATAAACGCGCCAATCCCGGCCGCTCCTGCGGCCACCCCCAAAAAGGCCCGCCAATGCGGGCTTTTTTTATGCCTGGAAACAGGCCCTAGAATCAGCCCAACAAAACCGATAAAGAGGGAAAGACCATGGACCAGCCCACGCACGATGCGCGCTACGCGCCGCCGCAGGCCACAGTGGCGGATGTGGCCGACGAGGCCCAGGGCCCGCAACTGGCCGGCCGCGTCGAACGGCTGGGCGCCGCCATCCTCGACACGGTTTTTCAAAGCCTGGTGCTCTGGCTGATTTCGCTGCTCACACCCTACAACCCCTGGGACGCGCAAGGGCGCGACGCGTGGTCCTTCAATGCAGCGAGCGTGGCCATCGGCGTCCTGGTCTTCATCCTGCTCAATGGCTACCTGCTCGCCACGCGGGGCCAGACCATCGGCAAGCTCCTGCTCAAGATACGCATTACCCGGCCTTCAGGTGAAGCCGCATCCATCACCCGCCTGGCCTTTCGTTATGGCGCGGGGTTCATGGCCGCCCTGGTGATGGTCGTGGTCTGGGTCTACTCGCTGATCGATTGCCTCATGATCTTCCGCCAATCCCGCCGCTGCCTGCACGACGTGATCGGCGACACCATCGTCGTCAAGGCCTGAACCCGCTCCCCGTGACCGCAGCGCGCCTGGACACGATTTACACGGCCGAAACGCCGGAGGGCATCACCCTGTCCCTGCGGCCCGCCGGCATCGTCGCGCGCGGTCTGGCTTACCTTATCGACCTGGCCATACGCATCGGCATTTTCATCGCCGTGGCCATCACGGCAGGCCTGATGGGCAAGGCCGGAGTGGCCGTGATGCTGCTTGCTTATTTCGGCCTCGAATGGTTTTATCCGGTCGTGTTCGAGCTGACCCGCTCGGCGGCCACCCCCGGCAAGCGGGCGATGGGCCTGCGGGTGGTGATGGACTCGGGCCTGCCGGTGACCCCGGCCGCCTCCCTGACCCGCAACCTGCTGCGCGCCGCCGATTTCATGCCCGCGCTGTTCGGCGCTGGCCTGGTGTCCATGCTGTGGCGGCGCGACAGCAAGCGCCTGGGGGACCTCGCCGCCGGCACCCTGGTGGTGTTCACCGATGCCGTCAAGCTGCATGGTGAGGTACCCCTGTCACCCCCGCTGGCGCCGGCGCGGCCGCTTTCGGCCGCTGAACAGGCCTCGGTGCTTGCCTGGGCCGGGCGGGCCACACGGCTGACACCCGAGCGCCTCGGTGAACTCGCATCTCTTGCCGAACCTGTGCTGGGCACGGGCGCGCCGGGCAGCAATGCCACGCAGCGCCTGCTGGGCGTGGCGCAGTGGCTGATGGGCCGGCGTGAAGGGGGATCACGGCCATGACACCGCTGCAGTTCGAGACCTCGTACGCGCCGCTGTGGGCCGAGCTCGAGAAGGTCGTCAACGTGGCCGAAACCGAACGCAAGTTCGACGGCGACCGGCTGGCCACGCTCTACCGCCGCGTCTGCGAGCACCTGGCGCTGGCGCAGGCCCGCGCCTATCCCGTGCACCTGACGCAGCGGCTGGAAACCTTGACGCAAAGCGCCCACCGGCTGATCTACAGGCGCCACGACTACGGCCTGGCGCGCCTGGGCATGCTGGTGCTGGTCGACTTTCCGCAGGCCGTGCGCGCGCACCGCGGCTACCTGCTGGTGGCAGCCCTGCTGTTCGTGGTGCCCCTGCTGGCCGCGGGCCTGGCCACCTACCGCGACCCGGGTTTCATCCTGCACCTGATGGACGCGGCGCAGGTGCAGCAGTTCGACGGCATGTACGGCGACAGCGCCAAATCATTCGGGCGCAACCGCGACGCCAGCGGCGACTGGCAGATGTTCGGCTACTACGTCATGCACAACATCGGCATCGGTTTTCGCTGCTTCGCCGCCGGCATCTTCGGCGGTATCGGCAGCGCCGGCGTGCTGCTGTTCAACGGCGTGCAGATAGGCGCCGTGGCCGGCTACCTGATCGCTTCCGGCCACGCGCAAAACTTCTGCTCCTTTGTCATCACCCACGGCGCCTTCGAGCTCACGGCCATCGTGCTCGCGGGCGCGGCGGGACTGCGCCTGGGCTACGCCCTGATCGCGCCGGGCCGGCACACGCGGCTTGAAGCGCTGCGGCTGGCGGCCCACCACGCCATCGTGGTGGTCTATGGCGTCATCGGCCTGCTGCTGATCGCCGCCGCCGTCGAAGCCTTCTGGTCTTCGGCGCGCTGGGTCACCCCCGCCGTGAAATACGGCGCCGGCGCCGCTTGCTGGGTCCTGGTGCTGGCCTACCTGGGCTGGCAGGGTCGGCCGCGCGCCGGCGCGCCCGCGGGTGAAAGGCAGCGCAATGCAGGTTGATGCGCTGGCCGTCGCGCTGCGGCCACGGCCCATGGCCGAAGCCGCCGACCTGGGCCTGGCCCTGGTGCGCCGCCATGCCGGCTCCATCTGGCGCACTTTCCTGCCGATGTATGTCGTGGCCATCGCGCTGGTGCTGTGCACCATCGAATTCGCCTACTGGCTGCCCGGCCTGCTGATTTTCTGCCTCAAGCCCTGGTTCGACCGCAGCCTGCTGTTCATCCTGTCGCGGGCGGTGTTCGGGCAGTCCACACGCTGGAAAGACCTCTGGGAGCACCGGGCCCAGGTGTGGGGTGGGCAATTGCTGCGCACGCTGTTCTGGCGGCGGCTGTCGCCCTGGCGCTCCTATACGCAGGCTGTCGAGCAGCTCGAAGGCCAGCGCGGCAGCGCCAGGCGCAAGCGGCGCGACCAGCTGCTGCGCGGGCGGCGCGGCGCAGGCGCCGGCATGCAGCTGATTTTTTCCAACGTCGAAATCGCACTCGAGTTCGCCATCCTCTCCATTCTGTTCTGGTTTGCGCCCGAGGGCAGCCTTTCAGAGCTCTGGCGCTGGCTGATCGCAGATGAGTCCACGGTGCAAAGCCTGTGCCTTGCCGTGGTGTATGCCTTTGTGGTCGGCCTGGTCGAGCCCTTCTTTGTCGCGGCCGGCTTCGCGATGTACCTGAACCGCCGCGTCGAACTCGAAGCCTGGGACATCGAGCAGGAATTCCGCCGTGCCTTCACGCCCGCACCGGCAAAGGCCACGCCATGAGCGCCATGCACCACGATGCCGCGGCACGCTTTGCATGGCGGAAGGCTCTGGCCTGCGCGGTGATTGCAGGTTGGGCGGCCTGGGCCAACACGGCCGCCGCTGCGCCCGGCGAGCCGCCCTCGCGCCAACAGGTGCAGTCGGCCGCCGACCGGGTTCGCACCGACCCCAACCTGCCCGGCAGCAAGAGCGAAAAAACCTTGCGCCTGAAAGACCAGAGCAAAAAACCCGAGGACAAGAAAAAGAAGGACAGCGACGGCTTCACCTGGCTCAAGGATTTTGTGACCAAGGTGTCCGAAGCCGCGCGCCTGCTGGTGTGGGCGCTGGGCGCGCTGGCCCTGGCCTGGCTGGTGATTCGCATACGGCGCTGGGTGCAGGTGCGCGCCGGCGGCGGCCGCCACCGCATGGCACCCTTGCCCAGCCATATCGGCAGCCTCGACATCCGCCCCGAAAGCCTGCCCGACGACGTGGGCTCCGAGGTCGCCTCGCTCTGGCAGCGCGGCCAGCGGCGGCCCGCGCTGTCGCTGCTCTACCGCGGCGCGCTCTCGCGCCTGGTGCACCTGCACGCGGTGCCCATTCGCAATGCCAGCACCGAAGGCGAATGTGTGGCCCTCAGCAAAGGCCGGCTTGCGCCGCCATCGCTCGATTTTTTTGCGCGCCTGGTGTCGGCCTGGCAGCTGGCGGCCTATGGCGGGCGCCTGCCGCCCACGGCCGGCGTGCTGGCGCTGTGCGCCGAATTTGACGCGCAGCTGGGCGCACCGGCCGGGCCGGCCAAGGCGGCGCCATGAGGGACCGACTCGTCCTTATTCTGCTGGGCGTGCTGCTGCTGGCCGGCGGCGTCTGGCTGATGTCGGCCACCGAATGGGTTGACGTGGACGTGCCCACGCCGGCCAAGGGCGAAGCCCTCACCAACCCGCTTTACGCGACTGAAAAACTGCTGGCCGCGCTGGGCGCAAAAGTCGTCCGGCACAAAAGCCTGGACGCCATGCCGCCGCCGCAGGCACGGCTGGTGCTGGTGTCGCACAACTGGGACCTGTTTCCCGAACGCGCGCAGCGCCTGCGCACATGGGTGTCGCAAGGCGGGCACCTTGTGATTCCAGGTTATCTGGCCGGGCATGCATCACTCACAGGCTGGCTGCCCGTCACCATGGAAGCGCCCATCCGGTCGCAGACGGTGACGCCGGCGCGGCCTTTCGACAGGGCCGCCAAGGACGCGGACTGCCGCGCGCTGGAAGAGCCCGCCGAGGTCGCAGCCAGCTATGGCGACAGCCGTATCTATCGCGTCTGCGGCGCCTATTTCAGCCCCCAGTACCTGCCGGCGAACCGGCAGGCTCCACCGCTATGGTCCTTGCGCGGTACATCCGGCAGCGAAGCCGTGCGCATGCAGTTCGGCCAGGGCACGGTCACCGTCTTCGGCGGTTGGGGCCTGCTGAGCAACAGCAACCTGCTGCGCGCCGACAACGCGCAGGTGGCGGCTGCGGCGTTGCAGGCGCGCGCCGGCGCCGAGTTCTGGTTTGTGGCCGAAGAGGCCAGGGAGCCCTTTGCGCCCTGGCTCTGGCACCAGGCCTGGGCGGCGCTGTTGCTGGGCCTGCTGGCCCTGGCGCTGGCCTTGTGGCGCGCCGGCGTGCGCTTCGGGCCGCTGGCGCCGTCGGCTCCCGCCCACCGGCGCTCCATGGCCGAGCAGGTGCGCGGCACCGCGCGCTTTTTGCACATGCACGGGCCCAAGGCACTGCATGCGGCCCAGCTTCGCGCGCTGCACGCCTCGGCCGCGCGGCAGTTGCCGCGGTTTTCGCAACTCGTCCCTGCGCAACGCACCACCGAGATCGCGCGCGCCACCGGCCTGGATGTGCGCGCGCTCGAGCGCGCGCAGGCCGACAAGCAGCGCAACCGCGGCTTGCTGGCCGCCGACCTCGAACTGCTCGAAACCGCCCGCCGGCGGCTCGATGCGCGGGAGCCCGTCCCGTCGCCCGTTTCCTCTTCCGCTCCGTCCGTTCCTTCCGCTTCATCCCCCTCTTCACCCTGAACCCGAGAAACCACCATGTCATCGATTCCCAACGAAGAACTGCAACGCGCGGCCCAATGGCTGCAGACCCTGCGCCATGAAGTCGGCAAGGCCGTGGTCGGCCAGAAGGAAGCCGTCGACCAGACCCTGGTGGCGCTGGTCGCCTCCGGCCACGTGCTGATCGAGGGTGTGCCCGGGCTCGGCAAAACGCTGCTCGCACGCGCCCTGGCGCAGGCCATGAGCCTGCGCTACGCGCGCGTGCAGTTCACGCCCGACCTGATGCCCTCGGACATCACCGGCCACTCGGTGCTGGACCCTTCAACCCGCGGCGAATCCGGCATAGGCACGCTGCGCGTGCACCAGGGACCGGTCTTCACCCATTTGCTGCTGGCCGATGAAATCAACCGCGCGCCGGCCAAGACGCAGAGCGCCTTGCTCGAAGTGATGCAGGAATACCAGGTCACGCTCGAAGGCCGGGCCATGCCGCTGCCGCGCCCCTTCATGGTGATGGCCACGCAAAACCCGATAGACACCGAAGGCACCTACCCCCTGCCCGAGGCACAGCTGGACCGCTTCCTGCTCAAAATCAACATCGCCTTCCCCAGCCATGCGGAAGAAAAAGCCGTGGTGCAACTGACCACCGGCCAGCGCGCCGGCAACCAGTTGCCGCTGGACGCAGTGCGGCCCTGCCTGGACGACACCCAGGTGCTGGAACTGCAGCGCCTGGCCAGCCTGGTGCAGGCACACGAACAGGTCATCGACTACGCCGTCCGCATCGCCCGTGCCACACGCGACTGGCCCGGCCTTTCGTCCGGCGCGGGACCGCGCGGCACCATGGCCCTGGTGCGCGCCGCGCGCGCCGGCGCGCTCATGGACGGGCGCGACTTCATCACGCCCGACGACGTGGCGCGCCAGACCCTGCCCGCCCTGCGCCACCGCGTGATGATTTCGCCGGATGCGCAACTCGAAGGCCTGGGCGTGGACGACCTGCTGCGCAGCGCCCAGGCCAGCGTGCAGGCGCCTCGCCTTTAAGACGCATGCGCTGGCTGGTGATTCCCACGACGGGCATGGTCAAGGCTCTGGCCGGCGCCGCCGTGGCCGCTTGCCTGGCCCTGCTGGCCGGCGTTCCGGTGGGCACGCTCGCGCTGCTGGCCGGCGCGGTACTGCTGCCGGCGCTGGCCGGCGCACTGCTTGACCTCTGGCGCAGCCGGCGCCTGTGGCGGCAGGCGCCGCTGCGCATAGAGCGCACATTGCCCGGCGCGTTCTCGCTGGGCGTGCCCACCGTGCTGACGCTGGTGCTGGTCAACGAAGGGCCGCTGGCCTGGGCCGTGACCGTCTTCGACGAAGTGGATCCGCGCTTTGCCTTCGAAGGCCTGCCGCAGGCCCTGACCGTGCCGCCGGCTTCGCGCGCGGAGCTGCGCTATACAGTGACCGCGCGGGAACGCGGCGTGGCGCTTTTCGGCACCACCCAGTTGCGTTGGAAGAGCCGCGGCGGCTGCTTTGAAGTGCAGCAGTCGCTGGGCAAGCCCGGCAAACTGCGCGTGTACCCCAACTTTGCCGCGCTGGCGCGCTACGCCTGGCTTTCAGGCGACCGGCGCCTGGCGCAGATCGGCATCAAGACCTATGTGCAGCGCGGCCTCGGTACTGATTTCCGCCAGCTGGCCGACTACAAGACCGGGGACTCGCTGCGCCACATCGACTGGAAGGCCACGCTGCGCCACCAGCGGCCCATCGTGCGCGAGTTCCAGGACGACCGCGACCAGTGCGTGTTCTTCCTGCTCGACTGCGGCCGCCGCATGCGCGCCGATGAAGGCGGGCCGGAAGAAAATGCCGGCCAGGGAAGCAGCCACTTCGACGAAGCCCTCAACGCACTGATGCTGCTGAGCTATGTCGCCCTCAAGGAGGGTGATGAGGTCGGCGCCATGACCTTCGGCGGCCTGCCCGGGCAGCGCCGCGATTTCGCGCCGCGCAAGGGCGCGGCCACGCTCAACGCCCTGATGAACCGCCTGCACGACATCCAGCCCGGCGCCATGCATTCGGACTACCTGCTGGCCGCGCAGGAACTGCTGCGCGTGCAGCGCCGGCGCGCACTGGTGATCGTGCTCACCAACTTCCGTGACGAGGATGCGGCCGAACTGCGCCCCGCGATCAAGCTGCTGCGCGGCAAGCACCTGGTGCTGGTGGCCAGCCTGCGCGAGCGCGTGCTGGGCCGCATCGCCGGCCAGGCGCTGTCCACCCCGGCGGACGCGGTGGACGTGGCCGCCGCCCACCTGTTCGCGCAGTCGCGGCGCGACGCCTTCGCGCGCGTGGTCGGCCAGGACCCGCTCTCGATGGACGTGGAGCCGGCGCAGCTGGCTGTTTCACTGGTCAACCGCTACCACGCGGTCAAGCGCGCCGGGTTGCTGTAGAGCCTGTTACGGCCTGCCCAGGCGCCAAGGGTTCCCGCGGGGCCCCGGCAACGGTTATCCTTCGGGTCTCAACAACAGGAGGGATGAGATGTCTGAAGCAATGAATCCTTATGCCGCACCGCGTGCGGCTGTCGCCGATGTGTACGAAGACGAGGGGGGTATACAACCCGTCAAATGGTTCTCCGCCAAGGGACGCGTCGGGCGCCTTCGCTACCTGGCCCGCACTTTGGTGGGCTACCTGCTTTTTCTCGCGGTTTTCTTCGTGCTCAGCATGCTGACAGGCCGTTCCGGCGTGGGCATATGGGCGGGCCTGGCTGTCACCCTGGTCACCATCCCCTATGTCATTTTTATCGTCCTGCTGTCCATCCAGCGCAGCCACGACATGGGATGGACCGGCTGGACGGTGCTCCTGGCCTTCATCCCCTTTGTCGGGCTGATCTGGCTTTTAAATCCGGGCACCAAGGGCAGCAACCGATTCGGCGCGCCCCCGCCACCCAACAGCACGCTGGTCAAAATCGGCGGCTTGATATTTCCGGTGATGGCGCTCGTCGGCATCATCGCCGCCATCGCCTTGCCGGCTTACCAGGGGTACATGCAGCGGGCCAAGGCGGCCCAGGTGATCAAGCCTTAAGCCGCCCTCAAAGCGACTCTCAAATCTGCGCAGCGCGCTTGTAGGCCTGCGCGGCAGCGGCTTCGTCCTCGCGCTGCTCGGCCAGCAAGGCCAGCGCGCGCCAGGCGTTGCGGTGCAGGGTCACATCCTGCAGGGCCGGCGCGGCCTGCGTCAGCAGCTGGCGGGCCTTGCCCCAGAGCTGGCGGTTCAGGCAGGCCATGCCCGCCAGATACTGCAGGTTGGCGTCGCGCGGGCGGCTCAGCTGTGCCGTTTCAATGCGCGCCAGCCAGGTGGCGTCCAGCGAATCCAGGCCGGCCTCCAGCACGGTGATCAGCTTGATGCGCAGGTTATCGCCGATCTCCGAGCGCGGCTGCATCATCGCGTCCCAGACCTGCAGCAGCCAGGTGCGGGCCAGCTCGGGCTCGCCGTGCAGCGCCATCAGTCGCGACGCGGCATGCACCACCAGCTCGGGCATGGCGCGCTCGCTCTCGTCGAGTGAGAACCAGGCCTGCTGCAGCTGCGCCGGGTCGTGCGCATCGTTGAGCAATTCCAGCGCCAGGCCGCGAATGATGCTTTGCGCCGCCGCCTGGGAAAACGCGCGGTGCTTGGCCAGCAGGCGCGCGGTTTCCAGCGCCTGCGAAGTCTTGCGCGCATGGCGCGAGGCGCGCAGCTTCATGCGCAAGGCCAGCGTACGGCGCGATGCGCCCTGCGGCAGCTGGGCCAGCCAGTCGAGCGCAGCGCCCGCATCGCGGTCGTCCAGCGCCCAGCGCGCCGCGCGGAACTGCACGCCCTCGCGCACTTCCTGCGCATGGCGCGGCGCGGAGCTTTTCAGCGCCTGGTGCAGGTGCTGGTCGCGCAGGCTCTTGTTCTGCAGCGACTGCGCGGCCTCGGCCACCAGCAGGTGGGCCAGCGCGCGCAACTGGCCGCCGCGGCTGGCGCTGTGCCCGGTCACGTGGGTATAGTTGTCGGCCAGCGGGCGCAGACTTTTTTCCTGCGCCAATGCGTTCTGCGCGGATTTGGTGGAGCGTATGTAGCGCCCCGCCAGCAGGTGGGCCAGCGAATCCATGAGGGCGCCGTACATGGCGCGCTCTTTTTGCTGGGCACGCCAGCGCCGTGCCTCGGCCGGCAGCGAGAACACCGCCGACACGGCGCGCAGCGCCAGATGGAGCACGAAGAACAGGCCGGCCAGCAGCAGCACCAGCAGGTTGAATGAAATGTCGACCCGGTGCGGCGGCCAGAAGACGGTCACCACGGCCTGGTTGTTGCCCGCGAACAGCGCCACGGCAACCGCCACGCCAAAAAGGGCCAGTAGCCAGAGAGCGGCGCGCATGCGTGTGTCCTGCCTGTGGGAAATCAGCGGCCCGCGGCCGCCGTGGCCAGCGCGGCCATGGTTTCGTCAAGGCGCGGCAGCTCGCTGGTCTTGAGCTGGCCCTGCACCTGGGCCAGCAGCTGGGCCGCGGCCTGGGTCTTGCGCGAGGAGGGGTCGAAGTACTTGCCCAGCCAGGTGCTGGCGCTGGCGAGGTCTGCGCGCACCGAATCGGTCTGGCGCGACAGCAGGGCCAGGCGTGCATTGAGCAGTCGCAGCTTGAGGTTTTCGCGCAGGAAGAAGGACTGCTCCGGCGACAGCAGGGCCGCCTCGGGCTGCTCGATGCGGCTCACCCGCAGCAGCTTGCGCGCTTCTTCGCGCAGGTTGTCCAGCGTGCGCTGCGACCAGGCGCTCAGCGAAAGCTTGTCAAACACCCCCGGCGAAGGCTTGTCGGCCGCCGGCGCGCTGGCGCGCACGGCGGGCGCCGCCACGACCGGAGCTACGCGCTGGCCGCTGTTGGCCACCATGGCGTTGGCCACCGGCAGCTCGTCGGCCATGCGTGCCAGCTCGTCGAGCTTGAGCATCAGCACCGGCACGTCGGTCAGCGTCGCGGCCTTGATGCGGTCCATGTCGCGGGCGATGGCCCGCTGCAGGGGGTTCAGGCGCGGCTGGGCGGCGCGCGCCAGGCGCTGGTCGGCCGACTTGAGCGCGGCCAGCAATGGTTCGGCGCTGCCGGTGAGCTGGGCCTGCTGCTGCGCCAGGCGCAGCGCGGATTCAACGTCCACCACCAGGTTTTCATCGCGCGAACGCGACAGGCTTTGCATCAGTTCTTCAAGCTGGGTGCGCTGCAGGCTGACCTCGCTGATGCGGGTTTCCTGGATGGCCAGCCGCCCCGAGAGCTCGCGCGCAGCCTCTTGAGCCTGCCGCGCCAGGGTGCGCGCTTCAATGGATTGCGCGCCGGAGTCGATGCTGCGGCGGGCCAGTTCTTCCTGGATGTTGCTGAGCTTTTGCCACAGCAACCCGCTGGCCAGCAGGCCCCCGGCGGCCAGCGCCGCCACCCCCAGCGCCCACTTGCGCGGCACCAGCCAGGCGTCCGGCACGGCGATGGGCGGTTCAGCCACGACCAGCGCGCGCTCCAGCACAGGCTGGTTGTCGGGCGCGGAAGGCGAGGGCTGGGCTATGTGGGGATCGCTCATGGATAAAGAGATTCTATCGAGGCCAATGTGTCCCTGATGTCCGTCAGGGCGGGGCGTGACGCCACAACAACACCCCAACCGGCGGCCCGCACCGCCTCCTCAATGCGCGGGTGCGTTGCCACCGCACGGGCGCCGCGCCAGTCGACGCCGGCCAGCGCCGGCTGGTGCACAAGGTTGGCCACGGCTTCCGAGCTGCTGAACAGCCACACCGAGYCGTCCGCGGCGGCGGCGCGGGCCCGGTCAAGCTGCGGCCCACTGAATTGAGGCGTGCGGCGCTGGTAGACGCCGACAAAATCCACCTGCGCGCCGGCGGCTTCCCACTGGCGGGCGATCCAGTCGCGCCCCGAAGAAACACCGCCGCCCGCGGCATCCGGGCTTTCGCCCCGCACCACCAGCACGCGCTTGCCGCGCCAGTCGCGCCGGCCGGCCACCGCCCACAATGCCTCGGAATCAAACTGCCCGGCGTCGTTGCCCGGCGCATCGACCTGCGCGGGCGGCACGCCCGCGCCCAGCAAAGCCGCCACAGTGCCGGGGCCGGGCGCCATCAGGCGCAGGGACGCCGGCAGGCCGCCGGCCAGGGGAGACTTGAAAAAAAAGTCCACCGCGTTGCCGCTCACAAACATGCAGGCCGCATAACGGTCCAGCGTTCGCCACGCCTGCGCCAGGGGGCCGGTGTCGGATGCGGGGGCTATATCGATCAGCGGCAGTGCTTCGGCCGCAAAGCCGCCCTGCCGCAGCTGCAGCACCCAGTGCTGCGCATCCGCCGCCGGGCGCGTCACGATGACGTGGGCCGCACCGACCGCGGGCACCGGCTTTTGCGGCATCAGGCGTCCGGGCCCTTGCCGGCCCACACGGCGCCCCCGGCCCGCAATTGCGCCGCCACGGCTTCGCCCAGGGCCTCGGCCTCGGCGAAATTGCGCACGACGGCGCTGTGTTTGACTTGAACCAGCGGCGCCAGCGGGGCGGCCGATGTCGAAGGCGCTTCGGCCGTGGCCGGATCGCCCCAGGCCGCGTTGAGCTGCATCGCTTCGCCGGCCGCCGCGCCCGGCGTGAAAGCCGCCAGCGGCATGGAGCAGCTGCCGCCCATGGCGCGCGACACCGTGCGCTCGGCCGTCACGGCCAGCCAGGTCGGTTGATGCGCCAGCGTGGCCAGCGCGGCCAGCAGGTCGGCGCGGTCGGCGCGCACTTCAATGCCGAGCGCGCCCTGCCCCGCGGCGGGCAGCATCTGGGCAGGTTCAAACGTGTTACGTATGCGCGACTCCAGGCCCAGGCGCTTCAGGCCCGCGGCCGCCAGCACGATGGCCTGGTACTGGCCTTCGTCGAGCTTGCGCAAACGCGTGTCGAGGTTGCCGCGCAGCGGCTGTATCACCAGGTCGGGCCGCAAGGCCTTGAGCAGCACCAGCCGGCGCAGGCTGGAGGTGCCCACCACCGCGCCCCGGGGCAAATCGGCCAGGCCGGCGAATTGGTTAGACACAAAAGCATCGCGCGGATCCTCGCGCTCCAGCACGCAGGCCAGCGCGAAACCCTCGGGCAGGTCCATGGGTACGTCCTTGAGCGAATGCACGGCGATGTCGGCCCGGCCTTCGCTGAGCGCCACTTCGAGCTCCTTGACGAACAGGCCCTTGCCGCCGACCTTGCTCAGCGAACGGTCCAGGATCTGGTCGCCCTGCGTGGTCATGCCCAGCAGCTCAACCCGCCAGCCCAGGCGCGACTCGAGCAAGGCCTTGACATGCTCGGCCTGCCACATTGCCAGACGGCTCTCGCGCGTGGCGATGACCACCTTCTTCATATCAGGGGGGTTGGATTCAGACACTGCGGACACTCGTAACCTGCTTGTAATACTTGGGGGGAAGTGAATGCTAGCATGCAGGGCTTGAGAACAAGCTTAAGAACTAGAGGGTAGAGATGGTCACTTCCGCGCGCGCCAAGAAGCTACAGCAACACGCCACTGAAGGCGCCAGGGAGGCCACCGCAAGCGCGGCGCCCAAAGCCAGCACCCGTGCCAGGGACAACGAACGCCCCCTGGTCGAGGACATACGCCTGCTGGGCCGCATCCTCGGCGACGTGATCCGCGAACAGGAAGGCGTGGCCGCCTACGAGTTGATCGAGCAGGTGCGCAAGCTCTCCGTCGCCTTCCGGCGTGACGCCGACCAGGAGGCCGACAAGGCCCTCAAAAAGCTGCTCAAAGGCCTGACGGGCGACCAGACGGTCAGCGTGATACGCGCCTTCACCTATTTCAGCCACCTGGCCAACCTGGCGGAAGACCGCCACCACATTCGCCGCCGCGCCGTGCACGAGCGCGCGGGCGACACCCAGGAAGGCAGCATCGACGTGGCGCTGGCCCGCCTGCGCTGGGCAGGCATCTCGACCCGCACGATCTCCAACACGCTGGCGCACAGCTTTGTCTCGCCCGTGCTCACCGCCCACCCCACCGAGGTGCAGCGCAAAAGCATCCTGGACGCCGAACGCGTCATCGCCCAGCTGCTGACGGCGCGCGACGACATCAAGGCGCTGGCGCTGGCCCACAACGCCGCCAAGGACGCCCTCACGCCGCGCGAACTGGCCGCCAACGAAGCCCAGCTGCGCGCCCGCGTGATGCAGCTGTGGCAGACCCGGTTGCTGCGCTTTTCCAAGCTCACCGTGGCCGACGAGATCGAGAACGCGCTCAGCTATTACGAAGCCACCTTTCTGCGCGAAATCCCCAAGCTGTACGCCAACCTCGAGCGCGAGCTCGGCAACCAGCCGGTGCACAGCTTTTTGCGCATGGGCCAGTGGATTGGCGGCGACCGCGACGGCAACCCCAATGTCAGTGCTGAAACCCTCAATTACGCGCTGGGCCGGCAGGCCGAAGTGGCGCTGCGCCACTACCTGACTGAAGTTCACTTCCTGGGCGGCGAGCTTTCGCAGTCGGCCATGCTGGTCGACTTCAGCCCCGAAATGCGCGCCCTGGCGGAAAGCTCGCCCGACACCAGCGAGCACCGCAAGGACGAGCCCTACCGCCGCGCCCTCACCGGCGTGTATGCCCGCCTGGCCGCCACGCTCAAAGAGCTAACCGGCGGCGAAGCCGCGCGCCATGCCGTCGCGCCGCAAAACGCCTATCTGAAGTCCGAGGACTTCCTGGCCGACCTGCGCACCATCGAGGCTTCGCTCAAGGCCCACCACGGCGAAGCAATCGTCGCCCAGCGCCTGCATCCGCTGATACGCGCGGTCGAAGTCTTCGGCTTTCACCTGGCCACGGTCGATTTGCGCCAAAGCTCCGACAAACACGAAGAAGTGGTGGCCGAGCTGCTGGCCGTCGCGCGGATAGAGCCGAACTACGGCAAGCTCGACGAAGCCGCCAAGCGCGCGCTGCTGGTGGGCCTGCTCAACGACGCGCGGCCGCTGCGCGTGGTCGGCAGCGATTACTCCGCCCATGCGCAAAGCGAGCTCGCGATTTTTGAAGCCGCCCGCACGGCTCGCGCGCGCTTCGGCAAGGAAGCGATACGCCACTACATCATCAGCCACACCGAAACCGTCAGCGATTTGCTCGAGGTGCTGCTGCTGCAAAAGGAAGTCGGCTTGATGCACGGCACGCTCGACGGCAACGCGACGAACGATTTGATCGTCGTGCCGCTCTTCGAAACCATCGAAGACCTGCGCAATGCCGCGCCCATCATGCGCGAGTTTTATGCGCTACCCGGCATCGCCTCGCTGGTCAAACGCAGCGGCGCCGAGCAGGACATCATGCTCGGCTACTCCGACAGCAACAAGGACGGCGGCATCTTCACCAGCAACTGGGAGCTTTACCGCGCCGAGATCGCGCTGGTCGAACTGTTCGATGTGCTCGCCAACTCGCACAATATTCAATTGCGCATGTTCCACGGACGCGGCGGCACCGTGGGCCGCGGCGGCGGCCCCAGCTACCAGGCCATTCTGGCCCAGCCCCCGGGCACGGTGCGCGGGCAGATACGCCTGACCGAACAGGGCGAAGTCATAGGCTCCAAATACGCCAATCCCGAGATCGGCAGGCGCAACCTTGAAACCCTGGTCGCCGCCACGCTGGAAGCCACGCTGCTGCAGCCGACCAAACCCGCGACCAAGGCCTTTTTGCAGGCTGCCGCCGAACTCTCGCAAGCCAGCATGGCGGCCTACCGCACGCTGGTGTACGACACCCCGGGCTTTACCGATTATTTCTTCAGCGCCACACCGATCCGCGAGATCGCCGAACTCAACATCGGCTCACGCCCGGCTTCCCGCAAGGCCTCGCAAAGAATCGAAGATCTGCGCGCCATCCCCTGGGGCTTCAGCTGGGGCCAATGCCGCCTCACCCTGCCCGGCTGGTACGGCTTCGGCTCGGCCATCGCGCACATGCTGAACGAAGGCGGCACGCCCGCCGCGCGCAAGGAAGCGCTCGCGCTGCTGCAAAAAATGTACAAGCAGTGGCCCTTCTTCCGCACCCTGCTCAGCAACATGGACATGGTGCTGGCCAAGAGCGACCTCGCCCTGGCCTCGCGCTATTCCGAACTCATGGGCGACGCGCGCCTGCGCAAAAAGATCTTCAGCGCCATCGAAGCCGAATGGCACCTCACCGCCGAAGCGCTGGTGCTGATCACCGGCGAAAAACAGCGCCTGGCCGGCAACGCCGCGCTGCAGCGCTCCATACGCCATCGTTTTCCCTATATCGACCCGCTGCACCATTTGCAGGTCGAGCTAGTGCGGCGTTATCGTGCTGGTCAGGCGGACCAGCGGGTGCAGACGGGTATTCATATTTCGATCAACGGGATTGCGGCTGGGCTTCGGAATACGGGGTAGGGCTTTCCTCCCTCCCCCCTGCTAAGTTCAGCTGGCCGGGTCTCGCCCCGGCGGGCGAGGCACTTTTCTTTGCTTCGCCAAAGAAAAGTACCCAAAAGAAAGGCGACCCGCAGTCTGGGTCCCTTCGCTTCGCTACGGGCAACCTGCGGTGCTCGAGACAAGCGGGGTCAAAAACAACTCGCTTCGCTCAAACACGTTTTTGCCCTGATCCGCTTGTCTCTGCGCTCCTCGGCCCAGCCAGGACG
>NZ_JBFUGK010000045.1:0-48103 GCF_056402935.1 Polaromonas sp. P3_B1 | reverse complement strand
TAGCTGGGCTCGCTCTCTTCCGATCGCAGGTGCTTCTTCACTGTGTTGCGAGCCAGGCCTGTACGCCTTGAGATCTCGCGGATGGACATCTGATCCCTCAATGCCCATCGCCTGATGACATTCAATGTCGCCACGTCTATCACTCCTAATTTCCCCTGCTTTTAAAACAAGCAGGGTAGTGCCTACGTGGGTCAGTTTTGGATGGAAATTACTGCGCTAAGTGGGTCAGATTTCGACGGAATTCAACACGCTTAGGTCTATGACGACCAAGTCGGGGTTTTCTATCTGAATTAGGAGGTTTTCACCAAGGAGCCCGACGGCATGTAGAGGCTCATAGAGTTTGATGGCTTCCAGCATAGCGGCCGGATCTTTGACCAGGATGCGCTTTGCAAACTCGACTTGGTCCTTGTGGTCGGCAAGGTCTTCCTCAAATTTGGTCGACTCTTCACGAAATCGTTGCTGGTCTTCTAACTTTGCCGCTGACAAATCATCAGAAAGTTTTTTCAACTTCTTTTCAGTGCTGCCAAACAGCTTGTCCAGCCAGGACGGCTTGTACTGGTCCAAACGGGACTGAGCCGCAGTCTCAGACTTTTGGCTCAATTGAGGTTTGGCGGGCGCAAGAGCTGCGGCTTGTGATTGCCAATTAATGGATGGGGAGCAGGATCGATGAAGCGTAATTAACTTCTCGACATACTCCTCGAAGTCTCTGACGGCTTCGGCTGCTTGTTCACGGGCTTCGAGTTTTTCCGAGAGTGCGATTTCCTTGGCACGCTGCCTTGCCCTGCGATTTGAGTTTCGTTCTGCCTCTCTGGAAATTGCACCCAAGGTTCGTAGCGTTCCACGCCAACCCATATCCGTCTCCTTCGCCTCTAATTGAGGTGTAAGGAGATGTTAGTCGTCTGGGTTATTCCTAGCCTCCTCTATTTGAAGGGCTATCCAAGCTATTTTGAAGATATTGGGCTTTTCACCCCGTCCTAATCACCGTCACAAACTCCGTCCCACTCTCAGGCCACCAAACCTCCCCAGGCCGGCCCAGAATCTGCCGCACCGCAGCATTGACGCGGGGCAGGGGAATCACGTCAAATTTCTCGCTGCCCGAGTCAAAACGCAGCATCGCGTTGTTGCTCCTTCGCGAGCGTTGTCAGGGGCGAATGCCTGACATCTCAATCAAAGCCCAGCACCCCGCGAAGCAAACTCCACAACTGCCGGATCACGAAGAAAAATAGCCTGCACCAACTCGCGTGCCAGGGTGCTGACGGCATATTGTTGTGCTTCGGCAGCGGAGTATGTGTTGCCGAGTTCGGCGCCCCAGACGGCGTCGGAATCGACCAGCACGAACTCGGGGACTGGCTGGGTAAAGGACGCGTGAAATGCAATGATGTGCCGGCTCTGCCAGGTAGTGCCCGCACCCCATTCGCCCAAGGTGATCTGCAAATCAAGCCCGCGCTGCCGGTCGCCTTCAAACCAGCGGGCGAGGTAGGTGGCCAGCGGAGCGCCCGCCCTGTAGATGTCGCCGTGCGCAACGCACACGGGCTCCGTGCAGCCTTCAAAGTCCTCGTAGATGTCGCTGCCCAGTTCGGTGAATGTCAGGTCTTCAGTCATGCGTCCAAGACTATCACCGCCGGCCCGTCCGGGTCTATTGCTCCACCAACTCCACCCGCCGGTTTTTCGCGCGGCCGGCTTCGGCGCTGTTGCTGGCCACCGGCGCGAAGCTGGCGACGCCGCGCGCGGTCATGCGCTTGGCGTCCACCTGGTGCTCCTGCACCAATGCGGCGAGAACAGCGTCGGCGCGCTGCTGGGACAGGGCCAGGTTGGCGGGTACGCCGCCCTGGTTGTCGGTGTGGCCGACGATGTGCACCTTCAGCGCGGGGTGTGCCTTCAGCAGCTTGGCCATCTCGGCCAGTTGCGGCCTGGACTCGGGCTTGAGGATTGCCTTGCCGGTGTCGAAGTAGATGCCGTACAGCGCTATCTTGCCGTCGGCGCCCAGGGCTTTTTGCAGTGCGTCGCCGTTGACGACGACCTTGTCGCCTTCCATGGCGGCCGGCTCGACGACGAGCTGCACGACGGCCGGTGCGCCCCAGATGGAATTGGGCTCGGCAACGAATACCAGGATATAGCTGTCCTGCCCGTTGCGGCTGGCCTTGGCGCTGAGGAAGCGCACGTCGCGGTCTATGGAGCCTGCCGGGTCCACGCCCTTGGCCTGCCATTTGCGCGGCGAGACGACCTCGTTGGCAAAGCGCTCCTTGATGCCGGATTTGTCGCAGGCGCTCATTTCGCAGCTGTACAGCACGGTGAAGCCGGGCTTGGCCAGCGCGGCCTGGTAGTTGCGGAAAACTTCGAGCGCGCTGCGCTCCCTGGGTGCGATGTAGAAGTAGGCGTTGACGCGGCCTTCGACCACGGGCGACTTGTCGGGTGCCTGCTGCGCCGTGGGCACCTTGACGGCGGCGAAGCCCTCCTGGGCCGCGTTCTGCAGCACGGCGCCTGCATAGCGCGACACCAGAGGGTGGTCGCTTGCGCCGCGCCACTCGGTCGGGGCCTTCTGCGCCTGCGCAATGGGTGCCGATGCCAATGCGGCCGCCAGTACGGGGATGCCGGCGAATCGGGTGAACGCGATCATGGGCGGGCCCCGCAGGCGCCGGCGATGCGCGTCCAGCGCTCGGTCAGGCGCGTGGTCGTTGACATGGCGCCACCGCCGCCCTGGGCCGCCTTCAGCGCGGCCAGTTGTTCGCGTGCCGCGGCGGCTTCCTGCGGCGGGCCCTTGCGAATGGTTTCCGCGATCTGCGCATAGACGGGCGCCATGGCCGACGCCGTGTCCTGGGCGGTGGGCAGGGCGGCGAGTTCGGCCTTGGCGCGTGCGGCCTCGGCGGGCGACATGCCGCGTTGTGCCAGGGCCAGTGCGGCGGCGGGATCATTGCTGCCCGCGCCGGCTGAACTGGTGAAAGTCATCTGCCTTTCCCAGGTCTGCGGGGCGAGCTGCTTCCATTGCTCCTGCATGCGGCCGGCCTTGCATTCGGCCTGAAGCGTGGCGCCGCCGCTGGAGGGCCACCAGCGCGCATCGCAGCGGCCTGGAAGATTGGCCGGCGCTGCGGCTGGTGATGTCACGCACCAGGTCACCGGGCCGTTGCCGGCATAGGTCTGCTGGCTGCCCGGGTTGCCGGGCGGCCCGGCGTGGGCTGTGACGGTGCGGCGCCCGGTGGCGCCGTCCCAGCGCTCGATGCGCTCCGTGGCGGTCGGCCCGCTGCCGCTGCGTACGCTGGCTTCGCCATCAATGCGGTATTCGCCGGGGGGCGGCGCCGCGTG
Source organism: Polaromonas sp. P3_B1 (assembly GCF_056402935.1). Lineage (NCBI taxonomy): Bacteria > Pseudomonadati > Pseudomonadota > Betaproteobacteria > Burkholderiales > Comamonadaceae > Polaromonas > Polaromonas sp. P3_B1. The sequence goes on along the minus strand of NZ_JBFUGK010000045.1, from coordinate 44,803 downwards.
GGCAAGCGACGCGCCCAGCGCAGAAAAGAACAGCAGAGCCAGGGACGCCGTGGGTGCCTTCATCGTTTGCGGTCTCGCGTGAAAAAGATGCGGCCGAGTCTAGCAAGAAGGTGTGCGATTTTTTTGCGGCTAAAAGTACTCTGGCGTAAGTGTTTGTCAGCGTGCGAGCGGCCTGGTCGGCCTGGTCGGTATGTGAGTACATGAACGCTTCGGCAGGCTCACCCCGTCCTGATCACCGTCACAAACTCCGTCCCACTCTCAGGCAACCACACCTCCCCGGGCCGCCCGAGAATCTGCCGCACCGCGGCATTGGGGCGGGGCAGGGGGATGGCGTCGAACTTCTCGCTGGTCGGGTCAAAACGCAGCATGGCGTTGTGGGTCCACTCCGAGGCCCAGACAATATCTTTGTTGTCGACATAGACCGCGTAGACATGCGGGTCGGCGCCTGGGGCTTTCCAGGTTTTCCAGCTGTTGGCGCCTGTGCCGAGTGCGGGGTCGTGCATCGAGAGGTTGCCGCTGCTCCATTCCGAGACCCAGATGCGGCCCTTGCTGTCTGACCACACCCGTCTTGCACCTTGGCGTGGGGTGGGTGGCTCGACGATGCGGGATTCGCCGGTTTTGGTGTCCATGTGGGCGATAAAGGAGCCTGCTAATGAACACCACCAGATCTCGCCTTTGGGCGTGGCGCAGATGCCATAGGGGCCTCGGCCGCGGGGGGAGTCTTTGACGGTCACGGTGCCAGCGCGTAAGTCGACCTTGCCGACATAGCCGCTCTGGCCGGTGAACCACAGGTTGCCTTCGCCGTCGAAGGCGCAGGTGTTGAGATTGGCGTACGGTGTGCCGGCGGGCAGGGGGAAGACTTTCACCTGGCGTGACGGCCAGGCGACGCGGGCAATGGCGTTTTGGCCGCCGTCGGTGAGCCAGGCCGCGCCGTCGGGGCCGGCGATGACGCCGTGGGGTGACGAGCCGCCGCCCAGGGCAATCAGTTCAGTCTTGCCGCTGCGCGGGTCAAACCAGCCGAGGTGGCCGCTGCGCTGGGCTGAAAACCACACGCCGCCGTCCGGCGCGGGTGCGATGTCGTGGATGCCGGTGGCGGAACGGGTGTTGAGCGGCCAGGATTGCACCCGGGGCGACTGGGCTTGTGCGCCGCGGGGTGTGAGCAGGGCGGCGCCCAGGGCCGGCAGGGCCGCGAGTGTGCTGCGGCGGCTGGGGTGGAACTTAAAGGCGAGTTGCTGCTGCGAAGCCATGGCAATACCTCCTGCCGCGCATGGCGGTTTTGGCCGCATGCGTGGAACACTGTTGAACAGGTTGCGCGGGTGAGCGTGGTAGCTCAGGTCATTATGGCGGCGAATTTGGATACAGTGGAGTTCATCCTTACGGTATGCGCTGCTTCAGGGGCCCTTTGGGCAAAGCGCCGCGCCAGCAAAGAATATTACTGAGGCATCTCCAGGGACGGGATCCTGTTTAAGAGGGGTGATTTTCAATGGGGCTTGTCAAAGAGAAGTGGACAGATATTTCCACCACGGAATTGATCAACGAAGCAGGCATTCGCGCGTTGCACCGGCCGAATGAGGCGCATCGCATATCCTGGAATAAATATGGCGCGGGAGTTCGAACCCCCGAATTGGTGGGGTTGCCATATACCGTGTATGTTGTTGACGGTAGTTGCCGTTACGCGATAGGCGGCTTTGTTGTCGAAGCCCAAAAAGGGGAGTTGATCCGTATAGTGCCCGGTGACTACCTTTTCGAAGTTGGGGATTCCGGCGTAACTCTTTATCGAGACTTTCTTCTCCCAAAGGTGAGCTAGGCTGGTCCTTGAACGGGGATTGGCCGCCACCATGCTGCGCCATGAGCGCGCCACCTACTTCAGCCCGGCCATCAATGGGGCTTGTCCCCGTCCCTTATGGAGCCGTCCTGGAGGTATTTTTCGACCTTGCTGGCCTTGTCGCCGACGGCGGCAATGGCGCGCCTGAGTTGTTCGCGGTCGGCGTGCAGCTTTTGTTCCCACGCGGCGGCGGCCTGGGGGTTGTGGAGATTGATGCGGTCGGGTTGCACAGCATGCGCAAGGGGGCGGTGCGGGAGAAAGCTCATGGATGGAAGTCTCCTTGGCGTCTGTATGTATGGCTGTATGGCCTCTGTATGTCTATAGAACTACCTTAGCGCCAAGCGGGCCTGGTCTTTGTAGGCCGTCGCCGATATTTAGGCGGGGCGGCGGCAGGGGCCGCGGCCCTGAACACATGTGTTTTCCACGGCTTTACCGGTTTTTCACCGCCCTTGCGTCACCCTTGCGCCACCGCGCCGCCGTCCTACAAATGCGCTTCACGCCACCCCAGTAAACTTGCAGGCAATGAAGAACCCCCTCCAGACTCCTTTTGTGGCCTCTTTGGCTTCGCGCCTGCGCGCCTTCGCGGCCACCATTCCCGGCCGGCTGCGCCATCCCACCTGGCGCGGCGTGGGCCTGGCGCTGGCGGCGATCCCGGCGATCCTGGTGCTGTATACGGTGCTGCTGATCCCGTTCACGCCCAGCATCAGCGACCTGCTCAAGGCCAAGACGGCCAAACCATCGGTGCTGATGTCGGTGGACGGCAAGGAGCTGGCGAGCTTCCAGCGGGCGAACCGCGACTGGGTCAAGCTGGACCAGATTTCGCCGAATGTGGTGGCGGCGCTGATCGCGACGGAGGACCACCGCTTTTACGACCACCACGGCATGGACTTCAGGCGCACGGTGTCTTCGGTGATGTGGACGCTCACGGGCCGCAAGCAGGGCGGCTCCACGCTGACGCAGCAGCTGGCGCGCAATATGTACCCGGAAGAGATTGGCCGCTCGGCCTCGCTGACGCGCAAGCTCAAGGAGGCGATCACGGCTTTCAAGATTGAGGCGGTCTACAGCAAGGACGAGATCCTGGAGAGCTACCTGAACACCGTGCCTTTCCTCTACAACGCCTACGGCATCGAGATGGCGGCGCGAACCTATTTCGACAAGTCGGCGAGCGAGCTGGACGTGCTGCAAAGCGCGACGCTGGTGGGCATGCTCAAGGGTGCGGCCCTCTACAACCCGGTGTCCAACCCGGAGCTCGCGCTGCAGCGTCGCAACACGGTGTTGATGCAGATGGTCAAGCACAACAAGCTGCCTGAAGACAAGCTGGCGGCGCTGAAGAAGAAGCCGCTGAAGATCGATTTCGAGCGGCTGGAGCCCGAGCTGGGCGAGATGCCGCACCTGGCGCAGCAGCTGCGCCGCTGGCTGATCGACTGGGCCGACCGCAACGACTACAACATTTATGCCGACGGGCTGGTGGTGCGCACCACCATCGATTCGCGCCTGCAGGAGATGGCGACCAAGGCGCTGGCGGCGCAGGGCGAGCGTTTGCAGAAGATCGTGGCGGGCGACTGGCGCTTCAATTCGGGCTGGAAGGCCAAGAGCGGCGCGCAGCGCGAGCTGGCCCTGGCCTTTGTGCGTGACACCAAGGAGTACAAGGCCGCGCGCGCCGCGGGGCAGCCGGACGAGCAGGCGCTCAAGGGATTGCTTGCCAATGCCGACTTCATGCAGACGCTGAAAGACGACAAGACGCGGATACAGGCCGGCTTCATGGCGCTGGACCCGGGCAGCGGCCAGGTGCGGGCCTGGGTGGGCAGCCGGGATTTTTCGGACGACCAGTTCGACCACGTGCAGCAGGCGCGCCGCCAGCCGGGCTCGACCTTCAAGCCTTTTGTGTATGGCGCGGCTTTTGAAGACGGCGCCCGGCAAAGCGACGGGTTTATCGACGGCGCGGTGGAGATCCCGCTGGGCAACGGCGCCTTCTGGCGGCCCACCGACGGCGGCGGGCCCAGCGGCGAGTTCATGAGCCTGCGGCAGGGTTTGATGTTCTCCAAGAACACGATCACCGCGCAGGTGATGCAGGTGGTGGGCCCGGCCCACGTGGCCAAGCTGGCCAAGGCCATGGGCGTGCGGCAGAGCAAGCTGGAGGAAGTGCCTTCGCTGGCGCTGGGCACCAGCCCGGTGACGCTCAAGGAAATGGTCACGGCCTACGGGACGCTGGCCAATGACGGCCGCTATATCGAGCCCATCATCGTGACGCGGGTGGAAGACCGCAACGGCAAGGTGCTGGAGGAGTTCCTGGCCAAGGCGCCGGAGGCGGTGATGTCGACCACGGTGGCGCAGACGCTGCTGGACGTGATGCGCGGCGTGATCGACCAGGGCACGGGCGCGGCAATACGCAGCCGCTACGGCCTGCGCGCCGACCTGGCCGGCAAGACGGGCACGACGCAGGGCAACACCGACGGCTGGTTTGTGATGATGCACCCGCAGCTGGTGGCGGGCGCCTGGGTGGGCTTTAACGACAACCGCGTGACCATGGGCGACAGCTGGGGCCAGGGGGCGCGCAGTGCGCTGCCCATCGTGGGCGAGTTTTTCCAGCAGGCGATCAAGGCCAAGGTGGTGGATGCCGAGATGCGTTTCCCGGCACCGCAGGGCGGCGGCGTGACGGACCAGGAGCAGCAGCGCGTGGAGGCCTTGCTCAACGGCGCCGAGCCGCCGCAGGAAGGCCAGCCGGGCGAGATGCCGGCCGGCGTGGGAATGGCGGGCGGGTCAACTGCCGGGCAGGGCGGCGGGCCGCGCTGGCAGCCCGCGCCGGTGATCAAGTATGTGACCATCCAGGCGCCGGCGGAAAACCAGCCGCAGCCGGCGGTGCAGGGTGGGGATTCCGGCGGCTCGCCGACCGTGGGTCCCGGTGTGGTGCTGCAGCCGCCGGCGCCGGTGGCGGTTGAGAGGCTGCCGACGTTTCCGGGTGTGGTCGTCGGGCCGCCGATGGCGCCGCGGTAGTTTTTCTCCCTCCCCCTCCGGGGGTGGGCGCTAGCGGCCAGGGCATGAAGAAGCGGAATATCTATCGCCGCCGGCCCTCACCCTAACCCTCTCCCAGAGGGAGAGGGGACAAGATAGCCGAAGAGGGTGCAAGGTTGTTTGGAGGATTGACTCCCTCTCCCCCTGGGAGAGGGCAGGGGTGAGGGCCTTGCGGCCTGTGCAAGACTCCGCTGAATATTTATCCGCCGCCGGCCCTAACCCTCTCCCAGAGGGAGAGGGGACAAGATAGCCGAAGAGGGTGCAAGGCTGTTTGGAGGATTGACTCCCTCTCCCCCTAGGAGAGGGCAGGGGTGAGGGCCTTGCGGCCTGTGCATGCAGCAGGGGAATATTTATCCGCCGCGGGCCCTCACCCTAACCCTCTCCCAGAGGGAGAGGGGATAAAAACCCTTGCTCAGCCCCGCTTGCGCACAGTCGGCGCAGCCATATTCACAAAACTCGCATTCCCCAGCCCCGTGCCTACCGTCAACACAGCCCAGCGTTTGACGCCCTGCATAAAGGGCAGCTCCGACAAACCCTGGACCACCGCGTCGTTGTGCAGCCGCACCTGCACCTCGCGCCCGTCCAGTTTCGGCAGGCTTTCGCTGAGGTGCTGGGCGAGGTTGAAGCGCGGGCTTTCCCAGTTGCCGGGCAGGTTTTGCGCGCCGGCGGCGATGGAGCCGTCTTCCAGGATCATGCCGGGACAGGCCACGCCGACAAAGGGTGCGAGTTTGAGGCCTTTGGCCGCTGCCTGCTTGATGAGTGTTTTGAGCATGCCGGCGATGCCCTGCACCAGGTCTTCGCGTCGGGTCGCGTCGTCGTCGCCGGCATGGCCCCATTTGCGCAGGCCGCTGACCCTGACGTCGGTGAGGTCGGGCGTCTTGTGCGTGCGGGGCCGCACGATGCCGCAGCGCACGTTGGTGCCGCCTATGTCGACGGCCAGGAAGCCGTCGTAGCCTGAAAGCACTTCGGGCGGCGCCAGGTGCACCCAGCCGATCAGCCCGCCTTCGTCGGGGTGGTGGCGCAGGATCATGAGGTGGGTGCGGCTGCCGCGCTGGTAGAGCAGCTCGGCCGCGCGGTCTATGGCGAGTTCGCCGACCAGGCTCTGCTGGAACCCGCCGCCGACCACGATGCGCCGCACACCCTTCCATGAGGGGTGGGCGAGGAAGCGTCGCACCACGCGGACCAGTTGCCAGGCGTAGTCTTCGGAGGCCGCGGAGATGATGGCGGCGGCTTTGCCGTTGCGCCTGAGCAGCGTGTCGAGCCGCTTTTTGGTGATGTCGCGCGTGGGCTTGCGGCCCAGCGGGTCCAGGCCGCTGATGCCGCGGTAGAGCTTGCGCCAGGTGTCCAGCATGCCGCTGTAGGCCTTGCGGCTGACGCTGTCGCCGACGAAGCCCTCGCCGTCATGCAGTTGCAGGCTGTAGCCGTTGATGGTGACGCCGCGCTGGCGCAGGCCGCCGTGCATGAGCTCGTGGGGCAGGGAGGCTGCGGGGGATCGGCGGGAGGGTTTGGCGGGGATGGCGCGTGTGGTGCGGGGCATGGCGAGTGGGAGTGAAGTGACAGGCCCCATGGTGTGCGGCGCGCGTAGGGCGCGCCAGCGGACAAACCGCCTGCCACCCGTCAGCCAAAGCCTTACCGCCGCTTTGAAATGCCGGGCTGAAATACCGGGCTGGAACAGCGGTGGAACCATCGCGATGGACCACGGCGCCATGCGTGCTCGTGGTGTCGTCGTGGCTTTGTTTCCCCTGCGCTTTGTGGCGCGCACAGCAAATCGGCCGGTAGAACCGGCCGATGAGGCTGCCCATACCAACAGGGCAAAGCAAGCGTGAGGGCTTAGGTCTTAGGACTTAGGGCTTGCGCTTGATGTCCTCGTTGAGGTCCTTGGCGGCGTCCTTGAGGTTTTCTTTCACGTCGCCGTAAGCCTTCTGGGTCTTGCCTTCAAACTCACGGGCGTGGCCCTTGGCCTGCTGCTCGGTGCTGCCGATGGCCTTGCCGGTGTGCTCCTGCACTTCGCCGGCGACTTCCTTGATCTTGCCTTTGACTTGGTCCTTGTTCATGGGGATACCTTTCGAGGTGGTTGGGTTAGGGAATAAGGGGACACGATGAATGGGACTTTTTGACATCCCATGACTTACCTTAGGGCCTGGGCCGGCAGCCGGGCGAAGGGAGCCGGCGCGGCAGGGTGTCGGCTGAGGCCTACAAAAAGGTGTTGTGCACCTTCAACTCTCTGTGTAGGAACACGTCTTTTCATGTGACATGGCCTGTTGCAGGGCGTTAGACTGAATGAATGCGACATTGTGCAAATGCTGCAAGTGAGGGAAACACTTTCAGCGGCTCGTGGCACCATGACCTGTACCTGCCGCTTCAGCCGGAACCCATCGAAAACCTGCCATGAAAAAAACGATCTTGTTGTGGAGTTTGCTTGGAATGCTGGGCATGCTCGTCAGTGCGCCGGTGGTGCACGCGCAGGCCGCGTGGTTCACCGTGCTGGGCGACCCGCACGAGCCCGGGCTCAACACCATCGAGGTGGACCCGGTGCCGGTGTCGGTGCAGGGCGAAGTGCGCACCATGAAGATACGCGTGAGCCGCTCCCTGGCGCGCACCAGCTGGGACGGCGTGCCGTACCGCTCTTACACCTCCACCGTGCAGTTCGACTGCGCGAACAAAAGCGCGCGCTACGTCTCGCTGGATTTCTACCAGCAGCCGCTGTGGAAGGGGGAGTCGCACAAGACCTCGACCTACCCCGAAGGCGTGGTCAGGCCCATGGAGTTTCGCGGCGTGACGCCCAACCCCACGCAGCGGCTGATCCGGGCGGCCTGCCGCGGCTCGGCCACCGCCAGGCGCTAGGCGGGGTTTTGCGGGCCGCCCTTGTGCCCCGGCGAGAGCGGCGCTACGATGAAGAGACGGCGCCACACAGGAATCGGGAATCGCACGCAAATTGAATGTCGGGAGTGGCGGCGATACCTCAAGAAGAAAGGCTTCTCCTCATGCCGCAACTCATTGCTTCAGTCGAAGGCGTCGAAATCAAGCATGTCTACCTGAAGAACGACCGCACCACACTGGGCCGCCGGCCGTACAACGACATCGTGTTCGACAACCTGGTGGTCAGCGGCGAGCACTGCGTGTTTGAACTCAAGGGCATTGCCGACGTTTACCTGCGCGACCTGGGAAGCACCAACGGCACTTACCTGAACGGCCACATGGTCAAGGCGCGCGAGCTGCTGCACGACAACGACATCATCAACATCGGCAACTTCAGGATCCAGTACCTGCAGAACTCCGAGCATGACGAGGAGCCCGGCGAGAGCCAGGAAACCAAGGCGATGTCGCTGGACGCCATGGGCCTGCCCGGCACCACGGGCGCGCGCCAGGCCAGCCTGAAAGTGCTGTCGGGCTCGTCGGCGGGGCTGGAGGTGCAGGTGGTCAAGGCCGTCACCACCTTCGGCCAGCCGGGGGTTGCGGTGGTGTCGATATCGCATCGGCGCGACGGTTATTACGTGGCCCACATGGACGGCCAGACGCCTTCCACCCTGAACGGCAAACCCATAGGCGCCAAGGCCACGCCGCTGGCGCACAACGATGTGTTGAACCTGGCGGGGACGGAGATGGAGTTCTTGCTGAAGTGAGGTTGGGTCGCGGCTCTTGATATTTCCCCTCTCCCCTTGGGAGAGGGTAGGGTGAGGGCTGGCGGCCTTTGATTTGAAGCCGTAGGTCGTTCGCTTGCTGCCGGCCCCCACCCTAACCCTCCCCCACAGGGGGAGGGAATTGAGAAGATACTCCCACCGCTTGAGGCACACTACGGCCTCAATAACAACAGAGCGGCGAGGGCGCACCCATCATGACCAGACGCGAATGGCAATTGGCCATCCCCATCCTGATCGGCCTTGCGCTGTGCATGGCGGCCTTTGTGCACGGGCAGAACATGGCCAACCCGGATGGGGGCATGGTGGCGCTGCGGGTGTTCAAGGCGCCGCAGGGTGAGCGCGTCGCCGTCGTCGCCAACCATGCCTTGCATGTGCTCGACGCCCAGGGGCAGCGCATCGCGCGCCAGGACCTGAAGGCGCTGGGCTTGAGCGAAAGCCCCGGCGACATGGACTGGACAGTGGATGCCCGGCAGCGGGTCGAGGCCTGGTTCTTTGACGGCGCCGCCGTGCCCCGCGTGCTGCGTTGCGCCTGGAGCGATGCGCAGGTGCAGCTGGTGGACTGCCGCACGGCCATGCAAGGCCCGCAGCTCAAGAACAATGAACTTTCCCTGACCGTGCACCTGGCCGTAGACCGCCTGGGTGAGCGCGTCTTCATCGCCGATGCCAAGGGGACCCGCGTACAGTCGTTTGACCTGGACGGCAAGGCCCTGGGCAGCAGCGACCCACAGGTGGTGCCGCTGTTCTTCCCCAACCGCCTGCGCTACCTGGACAACGACACCCTGGTGGTGGCCGACAACGACCACCGCCGGCTGGTCTGGTTGCGCGTCGCCGCCGGTAAGCCGACCGAGTTATTGCGCAGCCTGGGCTCGGCCGCGCACGGCCAGGCCCGCCAGGGCCGCGGCAAGGTCACCGACGTGGCCCTGGGCCCGGACGGCACGCTGTGGATGCTGGCCGTGAAGCAGGGCCAGAAGGATGGCGATGTACTGGTGTTTGACGCGCAGCAGCGGCCCGTGGCGCGCGCGGCGCTGGCCGATGATTCCGACCCCCTGCTGATCGACGCGCTGGGCAGCACCGCGCTGGTCGGCGACTACAGCTTCATCAGGCTGAACCGCGTCGACGCGCAAGGCCGCGACCTCGGCGAATTTGGCGACGCCGCCTTTCGCGGGGAGCTACAAGCCCCGAAGCAGCGGGCGCTGTCCGGCGCGCGATGGAAAACCGGCGCAATGGCCATGGGTGGAATGATCATCGCGGCCGGCCTGATGCTGGGCCTGCTGTTTGGCCAGAAACCTAATCGGCCAGGGCCTTTACTCCCTCTCCCTCCGGGAGGGGGCGGGGGCGGGGGTGAGGGCTGATGGCCTTCGCATAAAACAGCCGGATAGTCATACGCTGCCGGCCCTGTCTTGCAGACCGCAGCCCAGGCTGAGCCTGGGCTTCTTCGCGCTGTCCGGATGCGCGCAGGCGCATCCGGAGCCGCAGCGCTCAGCCCTAACCCTCTCCCAGGGGGAGAGGGAACAATTCACCAGAGGTGAGCAAGACCCTAGATGATGGAACTGCTCGGGTTGGTACTCGAGTAATTGATAGGCCTGCGCGGCGGGCCTTCGCCGGCCAGGCGCAGCGCGAAGGCGCGGGCCAGGGCCTGCAGCTTGAGGGTGGACCTCAGGTGCAGCGGCGTCATACCGGTTTTGGTGAGGTCCGAGGCATTGCTGGAGACACGCGAGAGCTGCGGCTGCTCCAGCTTGGCGCGGGCGGGGCGGCGGGCGCGTTCGCTGGAGGCGAGTTTTGCGGCTTCGCTGGTGGTGGCGCCCAGGAATTTTTCGCGCAGCAGCGCGGYGCTGGGCCGCCGCTGGCTTTCAACAATCCAGTAGGGAAGGCCGGCGCGGGCCAGCAGCTCGCGTTTGAAGCCGTGGTTGCGGCCGGTGACCTCGCCGCGGCCCAGCACGTCGATGCAACCCAGCACCGTGCCTTTCTGGTCGGCCAGGGCGCAGGAGAAATTCACCGTGCTCAGCAGCGCCTGCCAGTGGGCGTCCCCGCCGCGCTGGTTGGGCTCGATAAAACCGGTGAAGGGGACTTTGGGCAGGATGCGGTGCTCGGGGAAAACTTCCTCAAGCCAGCGCCAGACCTGGAGTTCGTCGCGGCTGGTGAGGGGCTTGGCGCGCAGCGCATGGTTGCGCGCCACCTTCTTGCGGGTGGCTACCACATGGGACAGCCAGCGTTCGTAGGCAAGGGCGCCAAGGGCCACGCTGCCGACAAAGATGAAAAACCCGATGAGAAAGCTGCTGCCCGTCATTGTTCGCGCCCTGAAATCGCCCGGAGGTCGTGCTGAGGAATGCTGAGGAAGAAGGGCGTAGCGCCATCCCGGCCCTGTTTATAAGTGATATCAGGTACATTTTTGTTTTTCTGTGAACTAGTTCACAATTTTTTACGAACGATCGTTCTAAAGCTGCTTCAGCCTGGCCTTCCGGCTGGGCGGCGCTCACGCTTATTCCCGATGAAACAAACTCCCGCAGGCGGCCTGGTTTATTCCACCGAGGCCGGAAGAATGTGCCCGACTTGCCGCCAGCCGGTGACGGCCTGCCGCTGCAAGCAGGCCGCAGTGCCCGCGCCGGGCGGGTCGGTGCGCGTGAGCCGCGAAAGCAAGGGCCGGGGCGGCAAGACGGTGACCGTGGTCAAGGGCCTGCCGCTGGACGCCATGGCCCTGGCGCTGCTGGGCAAACAATTGCGCACGGCCTGCGGATCGGGCGGCACGGCGAAAGACGGCGTGATCGAGGTGCAGGGCGACCACTGCGACACCGTGATGGCGGCGCTGCAAAAGCAGGGCTATGCGCCCAAGCGGGCCGGCGGCTAGGCCTCTCTATTTATATCCATGAACCCAGAAGACCTGTTGCTGCTGGTGACCCGCGAGATGCCTTTCGGCAAGCACAAGGGCACGCTGATCGCCGACCTGCCGGGCAACTACCTGAACTGGTTTGCGCGCGAGGGCTTTCCCAAAGGGGAAATCGGCCGCCTGCTGGCCCTGATGCAGGAAATCGACCACAACGGGCTCAAGCCCTTGCTGGATCCCTTGCGCCGTTAGGCTCCTGGGCAGCGCCGCGCGTCGCCTCCTACATTTGCAGTATTGCCCCGGCGGGCATTCCTGCGCAGAATCCCTGCACCCGCGCCGGGCGGCCCAGGCCGCGCAACGCGTCACACGCACACGAGGTAAAACGCATGAGCCACGAACTGTCCCTGGAAGCCAGGGTCAGGAAGATGATGTTGAAGTTCCGCGCGCAGGAATGGTTAGGCCTCGCCGCGGGGTTCCTGATTTTTGCCGCCACCGACGTGCTGCGCGCCTGGTGGGCGCCGGAGTTACCGATGTGGATGGTGCACGGCTGGTTCCTGCCCATCATCGTGCTGGCTTCGGTGGCCGCGCTTTACCAGTCGGAGTCCATGCACAAGGCGCTGAAACAGCACAGCGCAGTCGACCCACAGCGCCGCCGTGAGATGTGCCTGCTGTTCCTGCTGGGTTCGCAGGACCAGCAGGGCCTGAGGCTGATGAAGCGCATCGCGATGGCGGCCAATGTGCATGCGCTGAGTTTTGGGATGGCGCTGGGGCTGCTGCTTTTCAGCCTGGTGCGCGTTTAAGGTCACTCACAAATTCAGAGCGGCTCAGGTTTTTACTCCCTCTCCCTCTGGGGCAGCGCGAAGAAGCCCAGGCTGGGCCTGGGCTGCGGTCTGCAAGACAGGGCTGCGGCATGTGCATGAAACGTGGGCTGTCGGCGGCCGCTGGCCCTCACCCTAACCCTCTCCCAGAGGGAGAGGGGATAAAGAGAGCCTACAGCGCCGCCGCCACCCGCGTCCCCTGATTGATCGCCCGCTTGGCATCCAGCTCGCCGGCTTCGTGGGCGCCGCCTATCAGATGCGTCTTGACGCCGGCTGCGCGCAGCGGCTCCAGCAATTCGCGCAGCGGCTCCTGGCCGGCGCACAGCACGATGTTGTCGACGGCCAGCACGGTGCCGTCCAGGCGCTTTTCGCCGAAAGTGATGAACAGGCCCAGGTCATCGCCCTGCTCGCCTATGCGCTCGTAGTTGACGCCCGCGAGCATTTCCACATTCTTCATCTTGAGCGCGGCGCGGTGTATCCAGCCGGTGGTTTTGCCCAGGCCGGCGCCCAGCTTGCCGGGCTTGCGCTGAAGCAGCGTGACCTGGCGCTCGGGCGGCGTCGCCTGCGGGCGCACCACGCCGCCGCGCACCTCGCCGGGATCGGCCACGCCCCATTCGGCCAGCCAGGCCGGCAAGTCGAGGGCGGTGGAATGGCCGGCGGGCGTGACCAGGAATTCAGCCACGTCAAAACCGATACCGCCCGCGCCTATCAGGGCCACGCGCTGTCCCACGGGCTGGCGGCCCAGCAGCACGTCGATGTAGCTGAGCACCCTGGGATGCTCCTGGCCCGGGATGCGGGGGTTGCGCGGCGTGACGCCGGTGGCGAGTATGACTTCATCGAACTTCCCGGCGATCAGGTCCTGGGCACCGACGCGGGTGTTCAGGTGCAGGCGCACGCCGGTGCCGCTGATGCGGTTGCCGAAGTAGCGCAGGGTTTCCTCGAACTCTTCCTTGCCGGGCACGCGCTTGGCCAGGTTGAACTGGCCGCCGATCTTGTCGGCCGCGTCGTACAGGTCCACGCTGTGGCCGCGCAGGGCCAGCGTGGTGGCGGCGGCCAGGCCCGCCGGGCCCGCGCCTATGACGGCGACGCGTTTTTTGGCGGGGGCGATGCGGATCACGAGTTCGGTCTCATGGCCGGCGCGCGGGTTGACCAGGCAGCTCGCGAGCTGGGCCTTGAAGGCGTGGTCCAGGCAGGCCTGGTTGCAGGCGATGCAGGTGTTGATCTCATCGCGGCGGCCCTGGGCGGCCTTGTTGACGAATTCCGGGTCGGCCAGGAAGGGGCGGGCCATGCTGACCATGTCGGCGCAGCCGTCGGCCAGCACCTGCTCGGCGACTTCGGGCATGTTCAGGCGGTTGCTGGTGACCAGCGGGATGGTCAGGCCCGCGGCGCGCAGGTCGGTACGCAGCTTTTTGGTGACCCAGGTGAAGGCGCCGCGCGGCACCGAGGTGGCAATCGTCGGCACGCGGGCTTCGTGCCAGCCTATGCCGCTGTTGATGATCGTGGCGCCGGCGGCCTCCACGGCCTTGGCCAGCAGCACGACTTCCTCCCAGCTGCTGCCGCCGGGAATCAGGTCGATCATGGAGAGGCGGTAGATGATGATGAAGTCGCGGCCCACGGCTTCGCGGGTGCGGCGCACGATCTCCACGGCCAGGCGCATGCGGTTTTCGTAGCTGCCGCCCCAGTCGTCGGTGCGCTGGTTGGTGTGGGTGACGAGGAACTGGTTGATGAAATAGCCTTCGCTGCCCATGATCTCGACGCCGTCGTAGCCTGCGTCGCGCGCCAGAAGTGCGCAGCGTATGAAGGCGCGTATCTGCCGCTCTATGCCGCCGGCGCTCAGTTCGCGCGGGGCGAAGGGCGAGATCGGGCTCTGGATGCGCGAGGGCGCGACGCACAGCGGGTGGTAGCCGTAGCGGCCGGTGTGCAGGATTTGCAGTGCAATCTTGCCGCCCTCTGCATGCACGGCGTCGGTGACCTGTTTGTGGCGGCGCGCCGCGCCCGAGCTGGCCAGCATGCCGGCGAAGGGTTTGGTCCAGCCGGCGATGTTCGGTGCGAAGCCACCGGTGACCATCAGGCCCACGCCGCCGCGCGCGCGTTCGGCGAAGTAGGCGGCCATGGCGGGGAAATGCTTGCGCCCGTCTTCCAGGCCGGTGTGCATGCTGCCCATGAGCACGCGATTTTTCAGCGTGGTGAAGCCCAGGTCCAGCGGGGCGAGCAGGTGGGGATAGGGGGAGGATGGGGAAGAAGGGGTCGCGGCCAAAAGCAGGTCTCCTGTCAAAACTGCCTGCATCGTAGTCGCAACATGCGGCCGCAGAAAGCCCGCCGGGTACTCTAGGGGACAGGCTCTACGCGGACCCGGGACTTACCCTGAAGCCCTTGCGGTGTTGTCCGACACGGGGCGCTAGCCTGTGCTGCTACCTTGGAACCATGCCTAAAAAGACCAGCCCCACACGTGCCAAGACCGGCGAAGGCGCGACCGTGCCGCACCCGCCGCGCAGCGAGCCCGACGACGCGGCCGACGGCAATGATGCCGGCGCCTTGATTGAAAGGCCCATGAAGCCCGCACCCGACGGGGCGCTCAAGCAGCACGACTTCCCCGATGGCGGCGGTAGCGGCGGGGCCGAGACCTTCCGGCGCAAGGCGGGCCGAGGGAAACCGTCGCCCGGCGTTTAAGCTGCGCCCGATGAAGCTCGCGACCTTCAACGTCAACGGCATCAAGACGCGCTTGCCGCAGCTGCTGGCCTGGCTGGAGAAAGACGCGCCCGACGTGGCCTGCCTGCAGGAGCTCAAGGCGCTGGACGGCGTGTTTCCGCATGAGGCCTTGCGCGAGGCGGGCTATGAAGCCTTGTGGAAGGGCCAGCGCTCGTGGAACGGCGTGGCCATTCTCGCCAAAGGGCAGGCGCCGGTGGAGGTACGCCGCGAACTGCCCGGCAACCCTGCCGACCACCAGAGCCGCTACCTGGAGGCTGCGGTGGACGGCATGGTGGTGGCCTGCCTTTACCTGCCCAACGGCAACCCGCAGCCCGGCCCGAAGTTTGATTACAAGCTGGCCTGGTTCAGCCGTCTGCATGCACACGCCAAAGCGCTTTACGCGTCGGGCCATCCGGTGGCGCTGATGGGTGACTTCAATGTGATTCCGACCGACCTGGACGTGTACAACCCCAAGTCATGGCAGCGTGACGCGCTGATGCAGCCCGAGAGCCGCGCGGCTTACGAGAAGCTGCTGGCGCAGGGCTGGGTCGACAGCCTGCGCGAACTGCACCCGGATGAGCGCATCTACACCTTCTGGGACTACTTTCGCCAGCACTGGCAGCGCAACGCGGGGCTGCGCATAGACCACATCCTGCTGAATGCGGAACTCGCGCCGCGCCTGAAGGGGGCCGGCGTGGACAGCTGGGTGCGCGGGCAGGAGCACGCCAGCGACCATGCGCCCGTGTGGGTGGAACTGGGGGCGGCGGCTAAAAAGAAGGCCGCGCCGAAAAAGCGCGCCAAGGCTTAGCGGCTTTTCTTGATCGCCTGCGCGGCCTGGGTGACCAGCTCAGGGCCTTTGTAGATCAGCCCGGTATAGATCTGCACCACGTCGGCCCCAGCCTGGATCTTGGAGACGGCGTCGGCGCCGCTCAAGATGCCGCCCACGCCGATGATGGGAAAGCCTTTGCCGAGCGCCGCGCGCAGCTGGCTGATGACGCGGTTGCTGGCTTCGAGCACGGGC
The DNA here is from genome assembly GCF_056402935.1 of Polaromonas sp. P3_B1. Taxonomy (NCBI): domain Bacteria; kingdom Pseudomonadati; phylum Pseudomonadota; class Betaproteobacteria; order Burkholderiales; family Comamonadaceae; genus Polaromonas; species Polaromonas sp. P3_B1. The sequence goes on along the minus strand of NZ_JBFUGK010000045.1, from coordinate 28,977 downwards.
GCGCCGCTCAGGCCGCCGGCCTCTTCGGCATGGCGCATGCCCTTGACGGCGTCGCGGCTGAGCGTGGTGTTGGTGGCGACCACGCCGTCCATGGCGTGGCGCTTGAGTGTGGCGGCGATGACGGCCACCTGGGCTTCGTCGAGGTCGGGCGCGATTTTCACGAAGATGGGCACGCGCTTGCCGTGCTGTGCGGCGAGCGCTTCGCGGCGCTCGGCGATGCGGCCCAGCAACGCGTCAAGCGCCTCGTCGCTTTGCAGTGCGCGCAGGTTTTTGGTGTTGGGGCTGGAGATGTTGACGGTGACGTAATCCGCATGCGGGTAGACGCCGTCAAGGCAAACCAGGTAGTCGTCCACCGCGTTTTCAATCGGCGTGGCGGCGTTCTTGCCGATGTTCAGGCCCAGCAGCAGGCCGCCTTGCGCGCCGGGTTTGCGCACGCTGGAGCGCCGCACATTGGCCAAAAAGGCGTCCAGCCCCTCGTTGTTAAAGCCCAGGCGGTTGATCAGCGCGTTGGCTTCGGGCAGGCGGAACATGCGCGGCTTGGGATTGCCGGGCTGGCCCTTGGGGGTGACGGTGCCGACTTCGACAAAACCAAAGCCCATGGCGGCCAGACCGTCTATGCAGCGCGCGTTTTTGTCCAGGCCCGCGGCCAGGCCGACACGGTTTGGAAATTTCAGGCCCGCCAGCTCGATGGGATCGCTGACGCGGCTGGACAGATAGGCCAGGGCCAGCGGCGTGCCCTGGGTGCGCGCCAGCGAGGCCATGGTGAGCTCATGGGCGGTTTCGGGATCCAGCCCAAATAAAAAGGGGCGGGCCAGGGCGTAGGGGAGCAGGGACATTGGATAATTCGGTGCAGGTGACTGTGAAGGGCAAGAGCCCGTAAGAGCCCCGATTGTCGCAAAACCCGTTTTATCCTCTGGTTCCACTTCTCCAAATATTTCCATGACCCAAGACGAACTCAAAACCCTGGTCGGCCAGGCGGCCCTGCACTATGTGGAAGAAGGCAGCATTGTCGGCGTCGGCACAGGCTCCACGGTCAACAAATTCATCGACGCGCTGGCCAGCATGAAGGACCGCATCGCGGGCGCGGTGTCCAGCTCGGTCGCCTCCACTGAGCGTTTGCAGGCGCTGGGCATCAAGGTGTTCGACGCGACCGAGGTCGACGAACTGGGTGTCTACATCGACGGCGCTGATGAAATCGACCACGCCGGTTACATGGTCAAGGGCGGCGGCGCGGCGCTCACGCGCGAAAAAATCGTGGCCGCGCAGTCGCGCAAGTTTGTCTGCATCGCCGACGAGTCCAAGCTGGTCACGGCCCTGGGCAGCTTCCCGCTGCCGGTCGAGGTGATTCCCATGGCCGCCAAGCGCATTGCGCGGCAGTTCGAGGCGCTGGGCGGCAAGGCGGCGCTGCGCCTGAAGGACGGCAAGCCGCTGGTGACCGACAACGGCCAGCACATCCTGGATGTGACCGGCCTGAAGATCACCGACCCCTTGGCGTTTGAGACGCAAGTGAGCCAGTGGCCCGGTGTGGTGACGGTGGGGGTGTTCGCCTTCCAGAAGGCCCATGTGTGCCTGCTGGGCGCGCCGGGCGGCGTCAAGACGCTGGTGTTTTAAACCGTCGGTTCTCCAAAAGCAAAACGCCGGGTGAAAACCCGGCGTTTGCGTTTGGGGAGCGGCCTGCCTAGAACTTGATCCCGGCCGGGTTGTCAGCCGCAGGCGGCGGCGGGGCTGCCGGTGTGGGTGCGGCGGCGGGGCGGGCGGTGCCGGTGTTGGTGGCAGGTGCTGCGGCGACGGCCACCAGCGGCGTTGGCGCCGGTGGGCGATAGCTGGGTGGCAGCACCGAGGTGGCGGGGTAACCGGCGGCGTTCAGGAACTGGGTCCATTCCGCGTCTGAAAAACCTTTGAGCTGCTGGCTGCCGATGGTGGCGAAGGGCAGGGTGGCGTCGCCGCTGAGCCGCTCCAGCGCTTTCAAATCCTCGGTGGTGGTGACAGTCCGCTCGGAAAAAGGGATGCCGCGGTTGGTCAGCATGGCCTTGGCGGTGGCACAGGGCCCGCAGCCGTTGCCTGAATAGAGGGTTACCGGGTATTTGCTGGCGATTTGCCGCAATTCGAAGGGAAGGCCGGTAGGCGCCGAGTTGCCGGAGCCGCCGGGATTGGCCGCGCTGACCTTGGCATTGCCGGCCGCCGCAGGCGGCGGCTGGTCGGAGAAGGTCACCTTGCCGTCAGGGCCGACGATGCGATAAACCTGCTGGGCTTGCGCCAGCGTTGGAAAAAGACCGCCTGCGGCCACTGCCAGGGCCAGCAGGGCATGGGGCGCGAGGGATTTCACGGCATTTGTTTTCATGGTGTTCCAGTCGTCATCGTCTCAGATACGGGCTCAGGGAGAGCAGGCTTGAAAGGGCAAGCTTAACGCAGGCCCTGCAAGTCTCACAACGTTTTTGGGCGCCGGAAGGTGTCAGGCCATACCCTGATGACGCAGCAAAGCATCAATCGAGGGTTCGCGGCCACGGAAAGCCTTGAAGGACTCCATGGCAGGGCGGCTTCCGCCGGCCTCCAGGATGGCTTGGCGGTACTTCCTGCCGGTTTCCACCGTGACCGTGGTTTTTCCGCCATCGTCGCCAGCCGGCGAGGGTAGGGCTGTAGCCGTTTCCTCAAAGGCGGCGTAGGCGTCGGCCGACAGGACTTCCGCCCACTTGTAGCTGTAATACCCGGCGGCGTAACCACCCGAAAAAATATGGCTGAAGCTGTGCGCGGTACGGCTATAGGGAGGGGAAGGGATCACGGCGACCTCCTTGCGTACCTCGTTCAGCAGGCCCATGAGGTCGTCGGCCGGCTTGTGCGCGGTGTGCAGCAGCATGTCGAACAGCGAGAACTCGACCTGGCGCAGCGTCTGCATGCCGCTCTGGAAGTTCTTGGCGGCCAGCATCTTGTCGAACAGCGCGCGTGGCAGCGGTGCGCCGGTGTCGACGTGTGCGGTCATGTGCTTGAGCACGTCCCATTCCCAGCAGAAGTTTTCCATGAACTGGCTGGGCAGCTCGACCGCATCCCACTCGACGCCGCTGATGCCGGAGACATCGCGCTCGTTGACCTGCGTGAGCATGTGGTGCAGGCCGTGGCCGAATTCATGGAACAGCGTGGTGACGTCGTCGTGCGTGAGCAACGCCGGCTTGCCGCCCACGCCCTCGGCGAAGTTGCAGACCAGGTGCGCGACCGGGGTTTGCAGCTTGCCGGTGTCGGGGCGCAGCCAGCGGGCGCGCACGTCGTCCATCCAGGCGCCGCCGCGCTTGCCGGTGCGGGCCGGCTGGTCGAGGTAGAACTGGCCCACCAGCTCGCCGTTGCGCTCAATGCGGTAGAACTCCACGCCGGGTTTCCACACCGGGGCCGAGTCCTTGCGGATGGCGACTTCAAACAGGGTTTCGACGATCTTGAACAGGCCCGCCAGCACCTTGGGCGCGGTGAAGTACTGTTTGACCTCCTGCTCGCTGAAGGCGTAGCGCGCTTCCTTGAGCTTTTCGCCGACGTAGGCGTAGTCCCAGGGCTGGAGTTCGGCCATACCGAGCTGGCTGGCGGCGAAGGCGCGCAGGTCGGCCACGTCTTTTTCGGCATAGGGCCGGGCGCGGCGCGCGAGGTCGCGCAAAAAGGTGATCACTTCATCGGGGGACTGGGCCATCTTGGCCACCACCGAGACTTCACCGAAGTTGTTGTAGCCCAGCAGTTTGGCCTCTTCCAGGCGCAGCGCGAGGATCTCTTTCATGATCGCGCTGTTGTCGAATTTGCTGAACTCGGGCGCGGCCTGGTCGCTGGCGCGGGTGGTGTAGGCCTTGTAAAGGGTTTCGCGCAGCTTGCCGCTGGTGGCGAACTGCATGACGGGCAGGTAGCTCGGCATCTTCAGGCTGAAGCGGTAGCCGGCCTTGCCTTCAGCCTCGGCCTGGGCGCGCGCGGCCTGAAGCACGTCGGCCGGGATGCCGGCGATCTCGGCCTCACCGGCGTAGTAGGCGAAGGCGTCGGTCGCGTCCAGCGCGTTTTCGCTGAACTTCTGGCTCAGCTCGGCCTGGCGCTCCTGGATTTGCGCGAAGCGATCGCGGTCCGCGCCCTGCAGTTCGGCGCCCGAGAGCACGAAGTTGCGGATCGCGTTCTTGTGGGCCTGGCGCTGCTCGGCGTTCAGCGTGGCCACGTCAATGGCCTTGTATTTGGCATAGAGCCGCTCGTCGGCGCCCAGCCGGGTCCAGAACTCGGTCACGCGCGGCAGGGCGGCGTTGTAGGCGGCGCGCAGCTCGGGCGTGTCGGCCACGCTGTTGAGGTGGCTCACGGCGCCCCAGGCGCGGCCCAGGTTCTCGGTGGCGACGTCCAGCACGCTGGCGATGCCGGCCCAGGTGGCGGGGAAGTCGGGGGCGGTGACGGTTTCCAGCGCCGCGTCGGCCTTGGCCATCAGGTCATCGACGGCGGGCCCCACATGCTCGGGCTGGATGCGGTCAAACAGGGGGAGGTCGGAAAAATCGAGGAGCGGATTGGCGAGAAGGGGATTGGTCATGGCGTGTAGCTGTGGGCGGAAGTCTCGAATCTAAAGGCTTGGGGCCCCATCCGGCAGCAAGAATGTCGCTATCGGGGTGATTGGCCCCGACGGGCTGCCTGCTGGCAGTCCGGGGGCTCAGCCCTGCGCGCTTTTCTTGACACTTTTGAGCTGGGGTTTCTTGGCCCGCTTGACAGTGCCGCCGGGCGTGAGGCGCTGGTTGCCCAGCACCCGCAGGGTTTTGACTTCGGGCCGCTGGCCGTAGCGCGAGCTGTTCTTGAGCACCTTCACGTCGCGCGGGCCGGGCATGCGGTCTTCGTTGACCTTTTTTTCCTTTTCGGGCATCGGGCGCCACAGCACCAGCAGCTTGCCGATGTGCTGGATGGGCGCGGCATTGAGCTCGTCGGCCAGGGTCTGGAAGATTTCCTCGCGGCCGGCGCGGTCATCCGACTGCACCCGCACCTTGATGAGCCCGTGGGCCTTGAGCGCCGCGTCGGTTTCTTTCTTGACGGCGGGGGTGAGGCCGTCGGAACCGATCATGACGACCGCGTTCAGGTGGTGGGCATCGGCGCGGTGATCCTTGCGCTGGGCGGGGGTAAGTTGTATTTGAGCCATGGGCCAATTATCGGGCGTGTCCGGGAGAGGACAATAGACCCCATGAAAGTAAATGCCAAGACCGGTTTCAAGCCCGGCGTCCAGACCGATGCCAAGGCCGCCGTCAAGGCGGCGGGCAAAGCCGCCGTGAAGGCCGGCGGCAAGGGAAAGGTCAACAAAGCCTGGCTGCACGAGCACATCAACGACCCCTACGTCAAACTTGCCCAGAAAGAAGGCTACCGCGCGCGCGCCGCTTACAAATTGAAGGAAATTGATGAAACCTTCGGTTTGGTGAAGCCCGGCGACTGCGTGGTCGACCTGGGCAGCACGCCCGGGGCCTGGAGCCAGTATGTGCGGCGCAAGCTGTCGCCTGCGGGCGCGGCGGCGGGCACGCTCAACGGCCGCATCATCGGGCTCGATTTGCTGCCCATGGAGCCCATCGAGGGCGTGACCTTCATCCAGGGCGATTTCCGCGAGGCCGAGGTGCTGCAACAGCTGGAGGACACCCTGGCCGGCCCCGAGGGGCAGATCCGTGTGGATCTGGTGATTTCAGACATGGCGCCCAACCTCTCGGGCATAGAGTCCGCCGATGCCGCCCGCATCGCCCATTTGATAGAGCTGGCCGTGGAATTTGCCCAGAACCGCATGAAACCGGACGGCACGCTGGTGGTCAAACTGTTCCACGGCAGCGGCTACGACCAGCTGGTCAAGCTGTTCCGTGACACCTTCAAGGTCGTCAAACCGCTCAAGCCCAAGGCCTCACGCCCGGGCTCGTCGGAGACTTTTCTGATAGGCCGGGGACTGAAAAAGCAGGGCTAGAACCCACGGATTTACCCTAGGGCAGGCCCTAATCCCGCTTTAAACCAGGGGCCGGGACCGGGTTAAGCTGTTTTGGCCCTTGAAAGGCCTAAAATCAGGCGCATGTGACTTTTGTTCTTACACCGGAGTAGTCCTTGAACAATCAGTGGTTTTCCAAAATTGCAATCTGGCTGGTGATCGCCATGGTGCTGTTCACCGTATTCAAGCAATTTGGTACGGTTAATGTTGGCAACGGTACGACCGTTGTGTACTCCGAGTTCCTGGAGCAGGTTCGCGCCAAGAAAATCAAGTCCGCGGTCATCGCCGAAAGTCCCAGCGGGACCGAAATCGTGGGAACGACCGTCGATGAAGGCAAGGTCCGCACCATGGCCACCTTCCGTGACCCCGGCCTGATCGGCGACCTGATCACCTACGACGTGAAGTTTGAATTCAAGCCACGCGAAGAAACCTCCCTCCTCACCTCGCTGCTGATCAGCTGGGGCCCGATGCTGCTGTTGATCGGCGTATGGATCTACTTCATGCGGCAGATGCAGGGCGGCGGCAAGGGCGGGGCTTTCAGCTTCGGCAAGTCCAAGGCGCGCATGCTGGACGAATCCACCAACCCGGTCACCTTCGCCGACGTCGCGGGCTGCGACGAAGCCAAGGAAGAGGTCAAGGAGGTCGTCGACTTCCTGAAAGATCCGCAGAAATTCCAGAAACTGGGCGGCCGCATTCCGCGCGGCCTGCTGCTGGTCGGCCCCCCGGGCACCGGCAAGACCTTGCTCGCCAAGGGCATCGCCGGCGAGGCCAAAGTGCCTTTCTTCTCGATCTCCGGCTCCGATTTCGTTGAAATGTTCGTCGGCGTGGGCGCGGCCCGCGTGCGCGACATGTTCGAGAACGCCAAGAAAAACGCCCCCTGCATCATCTTCATCGATGAAATCGACGCGGTCGGCCGCCAGCGCGGCGCCGGCCTGGGCGGCGGCAACGACGAACGCGAGCAGACCCTCAACCAGATGCTGGTCGAGATGGACGGCTTTGAGACCAACGTCGGCGTGATCGTGGTGGCCGCCACCAACCGCCCCGACATCCTGGACGCCGCCTTGCTGCGCCCCGGCCGCTTCGACCGCCAGGTCTACGTGACGCTGCCCGACATCCGCGGCCGCGAGCAGATCCTCAATGTGCACATGCGCAAGGTGCCGCTGGGCCAGGACGTGAACGCCAGCGTGATCGCGCGCGGCACGCCCGGCATGTCCGGCGCCGACCTCGCCAACCTCTGCAACGAAGCCGCCCTGATGGCCGCGCGCCGCAATGCGCGCACCGTCGAGATGCAGGATTTCGAAAAAGCCAAGGACAAGATTCTCATGGGCCCCGAGCGCAAGAGCATGGTCATGCCCGAGGAAGAGCGCCGCAACACGGCCTACCACGAGTCCGGCCATGCGCTGCTCGGCAAGATGCTGCCCAAGTGCGACCCGGTGCACAAGGTCACCATCATCCCGCGCGGCCGCGCGCTGGGCGTGACCATGAGCCTGCCCGCGCAGGACCGCTACAGCTACGACCGCGAGTACATGCTGAGCCAGATCAGCATGCTGTTCGGTGGCCGCATCGCCGAAGAAGTCTTCATGAACCAGATGACGACCGGCGCCAGCAACGACTTTGAGCGCGCCACCGCGCTGGCCCGCGACATGGTCACCCGCTACGGCATGACGGAGGCCTTGGGCCCCATGGTCTACGCCGAGAACGAAGGCGAAGTCTTCCTGGGCCGCTCGGTCACCAAGACCAACAACATGAGCGAGTCGACCCTGCAAAAGGTCGACGGCGAGGTGCGCCGCATCATCGACCAGCAATACGCCCTGGCGCGCAAGCTGATCGAAGAGAACCAGGACAAGATGCACAGCATGGCCAAGGCTTTGCTCGAATGGGAAACCATTGACGGCGACCAGCTCGACGACATCATGGCCGGCAAGGAGCCACGCCCGCCCAAGGACTGGACGCCGCGCAACTCCTCCGTCGGCGGCGGTGGCGGCCCCAGCGGCGGCACGCCGGCCGTCAGCACCGACCCGGCGCCCACGGTGGCCTGAGGCGGGTGATTGAGAACAAGTGACTGCTGGGCAGTCGCCGAAACCGGGGCCCGTCCCCGGTTTTTTTATTCCTGAGTTACCGAGTTACCGAGGAGTCCCGCATGATCTGGCAAACCTCACGCTTTCAAATCGACCTGTCCAGGCCCCGCGTCATGGGTATCGTCAACGTCACGCCCGACTCCTTTTCTGACGGCGGTAAGTACTACGACGAAGGCAGCGGCTTTGCCAGCGTGTTCGCCCATTGCGAGAAGTTGCTCAAGAATGGCGCCGACATGCTGGACATAGGCGGTGAGTCCACGCGCCCCGGCGCGCCGCCCGTGCCGCTGGAAGAGGAGCTCGCACGCGTGCTGCCCGTGGTGCGCCATGCCGCCACCCTGGGTGTGCCGCTGTCCGTGGACACCTACAAGCCCGAGGTCATGCAGGCCGTGCTGGACCTGGGCGCCGACGTCATCAACGACATCTGGGCCCTGCGCAAATCCGGTGCGGCCGAGGTGGTGGCCGCGCACCCCAGCTGCGGCGTCTGCCTCATGCACATGCACCGCGAGCCGCAGACCATGCAGGTCGCGCCCATGGAAGGCGATGTGGTGCCGCAGGTGCGGGACTTTCTCGAGGCCGCCGCAGCCGGCCTGGCGGCTGCCGGCGTTGACAAGTCGCGCATCGTGCTTGACGTGGGTATAGGTTTCGGCAAAACCGTGGCGCAGAACTTCGCGTTGCTGGCGCGCCAGCAGGAGTTCCTGGCCGCCGGCTACCCGCTGCTGGCCGCCTGGTCGCGCAAGTCGTCCCTGGCCGCCGCCACCAGCACCTCGCTGGCCGCAGTGGCCCAGCTCGACGTCGCCGACCGGATGGTGCCCAGCGTCGCGGCGGCCCTGCTGGCCGTGGACCGCGGCGCGCGCATCGTGCGCGTGCACGACGTCAAGGAAACCGTGCAGGCCCTGAAAGTATGGATGGCCGCCACCTGATCTTTCAGCCTTTGACTGACAGGTGGGCAGGGCAGGCCCCCCTAAAATAGCCCCACATTTGCAGAACAACAAGCTCCACAGGGACAAGACTCCATGACCAGAAAATACTTCGGCACCGACGGCATTCGCGGCACGGTGGGCCAGCCACCTATCACCCCCGACTTCGTGCTGCGCCTGGCGCACGCCGTGGGCCGCGTGCTGCGCAAGACCGAAACCCGCCCCACGGTGCTGATCGGCAAGGACACCCGCATCTCGGGCTACATGCTTGAGAGCGCGCTCGAATCGGGCTTTAACTCGGCCGGCGTCGACGTGGTGCTGCTGGGGCCCTTGCCCACACCGGGTGTGGCGTATCTCACGCGCGCCCAGCGCGCCAGCCTCGGCGTGGTCATCAGCGCCAGCCATAACGCCTATCCCGACAACGGCATCAAGTTCTTCAGCGCCCAGGGCACCAAGCTCGACGATGCCTGGGAGCTCGCCGTGGAAGCCGCCCTTGAAGAGGCACCCGTCTGGGCCGACTCGGCCACCCTGGGCAAGGCGCGGCGCCTGGACGACGCCGCCGGCCGTTACACCGAATTCTGCAAAAGCACGTTTGCCAACGACCTTACGCTCAAGGGCCTGAAGATCGTGGTCGACGGCGCCCACGGCGCGGCGTACCACATCGCGCCCATGGTGTTCCATGAACTGGGCGCCGAGGTCATCGCCATAGGCTGCTCACCCGACGGCCTCAACATCAACCACGAAGTCGGCGCCACGCACCCCGAGGCACTGATCAAGGCCGTGCAGGCTTACAAGGCCGACTACGGTATCGCCCTCGACGGCGACGCCGACCGGCTGCAGATGGTGGACGCCGACGGCCGCCTCTTCAACGGCGACGAGGTGCTCTTCCTCATGGTCAACGAGCGCCTGGCACGCGGCGAGAAAGTGCCCGGCACCGTCGGCACCCTGATGACCAATATGGCCGTGGAAGTCGCGCTCAAAAAGAAGGGCGTGGAGTTCGTGCGCGCCAAGGTCGGCGACCGCTATGTGCTCGAGGAACTCGACAAGCGCGGCTGGCTGCTGGGCGGCGAGGGCTCGGGTCATTTGCTCGCGCTTGACAAACACACCACCGGCGACGGCCTGATCAGCGCGCTGCAGGTGCTGCAGGCCTGTGTGCGCAGCGGCAAGACCATTGCCCAGCTGCTCAGCGAGGTGGTGCTGTTCCCGCAGACCTTGATCAACGTGCGCCTCAAGCCCGGCCAGGACTGGAAGAGCAGCAAGCCCCTGGCGGACATGAGCAAAACGGTGGAAGCCGAGCTCGGCGACACCGGACGCCTGCTGATACGCGCCAGCGGCACCGAGCCGCTGCTGCGCGTGATGGTCGAGGCCCGCGACGCGGCCCAGGCCAAAAGCTGCGCCGAGCGCGTGGCCGACACGGTGCGCAGCTAGCGAATCCGGCAGAGTAATTTCTCCCTCCCCCAGCGGGGGAAGGAGCAAGACACGCTAACCCTCCATCAAGCCGGCCCGTTCAGCCTGCGTGAGCACTTTGGGCGATACGCGGGGCTTACCCGTCTCAGGGTCAAAGAAAGGCGTGATCTTGTAGCCGCCATTGAGCCTCGTGCGTATCAACGTCGCCATGAACCCGAGAATAGCCACGGTGGTGCTAACCGCCATACCCTTTGGCGTGCCCTTGGCGCTCTTCATCCCAACCTTCATCCGCACCGGGCCGAAAGCGCTGTCCAGGCTGGTCGAAGGATCTTGCAGGCAGTTGTGCAGCAGGCCGACATGCGAGACCTTGAAGTCGCGCGAGGTGTTGCCGATGGGCGTGTTGCAGCAGCTCGCATACCAGCGCAGCATGCCTTTGTCGCTGAGGGACATGCAGGTCAACTTTTCCACGCCTTGTGTGAAGCTGACGTGCTGGGGAAGCGTGGCGACAACGTCCGATCCGCCCATCTCGTCAAGGATCTCGTCCGCCTTGCCCAGGAAGTGCGCATAGGCCTGGCAATCCTTGCAGTAGCAGACGCCGCGGCAGACGGATTCGGTGTGGCTGACTTGGCCTTGTAGGGTGCCGCATTGGCAGTGCAGGGGGTGGTTCATATAAACGATCTCGTTGGGGTTAACTCATCTCCGTGAGGTGGCCGTGCCAGCCTCCTTTGCGCTTCCGGCGGTAGCGCTCAATCAGTTCACTGATCTTCTTTCCCTCTTCATCCTTGCGGTCATGCGCGCGCATCGTGGCAGTAAGGCCCATCCATCCGCTGATGTCCGGGTCCGCACCATGGCGGAGCAACAGCTCCACGATTTCAGGATAGTTGCCTTGGGCTCCGATGCAAAGCGCCGTTTCCCCGATGCGATCCTCTTCGTTCGCATTGACTTCGGCACCATGCTTGAGAAGCCAAAGAGCCGCTGTGTATTGTTCTTTCTCAACGGCGCGGTGCAAAGGGGTATGGCTGAGGTCATCGAACACGCTGACGCTGTACCCAGCCGACACCAGCCGTTTCATCTCGGCGATATCACCATCCGCCGCAGCCCTGTGCAGGCGCTCTGCCTCGAACCAATCATCTCGCTGATGATCCATAACTATCATCCTGGTGTAGCGAATATCGAAGTTCCATTGTCGACGCTCCCCCCAACACACAGAAAGCTATTTATTCAAGGTCTTTCCTGATGAGTGCTGCGACCAGTTGAGCGTCACCCACAATGTCCTCATTTCCCGTGAAACGGGAGACTTCCATGTGTCCGTCGGAGAACACATCAACTTCCACTCGTTCGCCTACCCGTGTCCAGGTGACCAGGATGGTGTCGGGGCGATGACGCCCGAGCGTGAAGTGAATATTGGCTGCCTCCAAATCGGACAGCAATGTAAAAAGTGCGTGATTCATAGGGGGCAATTGGGGCATCCATTACTGGTATTTGCATTCCGGTGGTCGAGGAGCCCCGAGGCCGTATTTGGCGACGGCATCCTGCACTATGCGTGTGCAGCCTGGCGCCAGCGATTCGAGCAGAATAAATTGAGCCGCCGGGCAGGCGTCGGGATTCCCTCGAATCAGCTTGCCTTGCTTGAAGCGGCAGGCAAGCGCTTCGTCATCGGTTTCATAGGCGGACCAAACCCGAACCGGATCACCGTTGATCACTTCGGTGAGGAAAACCACTGTCCATTTCTCACCCTCCGGCGCGAACAGCACCTGGCATCCGTTGTAGCGCGCGTCAACGTCCTTGGCACGCGGGTAGACGCGCAGGGTGATGCCATGATTCTCTCTTTCACCCGCAGTGGCTGGCGGCGCCACCAGGTCGCAATTTTTACCTGCCGGTTTATCCGTGTCGGCCGCATGTACAGGAAAAGCCCAAAGCAACAAGCTTATGTACAAAGAAGCTACGCGCATCACAGGCGAAAAGCGAGCGCCGGTCTGGCCGCTGCCCTTACGCATTTTCAGCCTGCGACGGATAAAGGTGCTGACAAAACCGCCACTCATGCACAGGCTGGTCGTCTATGTAGGCTGTAGGTTTTGGCAGGTAACCTTCAAAGCAGTCGTCGATTGCAAGTTCAAGAGCCGTGGCCCTGCAGTACTCAGCGCCTCCGGAGCTCCAGAGAAACAAGGTTGCTCCCTGGGATTTGAGCCGCCGTACCTGGGCAATTACCGCCGGCATGGGAATGCGTTTCGCGCCCACGGACCGAATCATGGTGTCATCGACATCTACAAAAATGATTTGTGCGGTCATGATGGTTGGCGAGTCCGTGCTTGGTGAAGCATATGCGACGCCAACAGCCATAACGCCACCGGCAGTAAAAGCGCAGCCGCAACAACCTCCGAAAGAATCGTGAGATTGGCCACCAAGGGATGCAGCTCTATAGGCGCCAGCGCATAGTGCCCCAGCCCGTCAAAACCCAGCGCCGCGTAAACAGCGATCAGCAGCAGGCCCGTGGCCATGAATTTCTTGCGCATCAGCAGCAGGCCAGTTGCGCCCACGAAGGTGATGGCCGCCCACACCGCGTAGACCTGCGCGCTTGTGAGCCAGGCCGGCAGGTTCGGGTATTCGCAAATGAACTCGGCGTTGTGGCTGAAGTGGCCGAGGCTGGTGACGAAGTAGGCCGTCGTCAGGGCGAGGAGAACTTTAAGGGAGCTTGCGCGGTGGTACATGACGTTCATTTTTTACTCTCGCCACTGAAACGGCAAGTCCTTGACCGAGCCGCTTTTCCATGCGGTTACGACACCCGAAACGGACTCTCCTTTGCTGGAAGAGTTGTAGCTGAAGGAGGAGACGTGGTAGCGGTAGCCATCTCCGAGTTTTTCGCGTGTTTCCCGGACTGCACGGATCCCGGACTCCGAATGCTGCACCAGGGTGCCGACAGCCGCGAGGATGACGGCCAGCCCGATACCCAGTGCCAGGGGGATGCCTGAGCTCCGAGCGGGGAGACCGGCTTTTTTGTAGGCGAGCCGTATGGGAGTCGATCCCAGTTCGCGTATCAGCCATGAAAAAAGCACCAAAGCAAGAACAAGAAATACAAAATAGCCCAGGAATGCCAAAGGGTCGAGTTGAGCTCGCGTAACTATGAGATCGATCGGTTGCAGCAATGGGAGAACGAGACTCACCGAGATGCAGGCAGCGAGCAGGAACAAGGCGAACCGGCGCACGATCGAGGCAGCACGCAGGTTGCCGCGCAGCAGGAAGATGCCGGCGATGACCGCGAAGATATTGAGGCTGGACATGTAGGCGATCTGATTGAACATGGCGTACGCCATCAGCCCGATATCCAGGATTCCCACGATCAGAAGAACCAGCCCCGTTCGCTTGAGGGCCGGGTAGTGGTCAGCGGCATCCATTGATATCGCCTGAGGATGAAGTCGGCCGGCATGCGGCATGCATATTGGACCTTGCCCGGTAAGGCTCCTGGTTTGGGCCCTTATTGCGCTGAGTCATGAAATATTTTTGAACGAGTCAGCGATTCCCCGCACTGCGGGCAGAATTTTGCCGCCGTAACCAGGTTGCCCGGTTGCGCTACATGCCCACAGGACTTGCAAACACGGACCACGGCAACAGTGACGTAGGCGATGAACGCCAGAGCCAGAAGTACGAGCAAGACATACTGGAGTTGGCCGGAAATTCCTGGGAAAAAGACAAAGAACGGGCCAAGAATTCCAATGCTGACAAGGCTCACCCTGGCGTACCAGTGATGTTTGCGTTCGGGGCTGAGGCCGCGCATGAACAGCCAGTTGCCCAGGACCAGAAGCCCAAAGACAGCAAAGTAAACGATGCCGAATTCATCTTCAAATTTCATAGGACCTGATGTGGAAGTAGAGCGGCCAGATCGCGTCTATTCCCGCACTATAAGCCCCGGCACACTGAACCACTTACCCGGTCTGGCTCGCAGTTCCCTGAAACTGGGCAAAACCCCGGCTATGTGAAAGCCAGCGCTTCTTGCCCTGTTTCATCAAGGTGGTTCAAGCCAGCGTATACGCCGTCTTCACCGTCGTGAAAAACTCCTGCGCGTACCTGCCCTGTTCGCGCGGGCCGTAGCTCGATCCCTTGCGGCCGCCGAAGGGGACGTGGTAGTCCACACCTGCCGTCGGCAGGTTGACCATGACCATACCGGCCTGGCTGTGGCGCTTGAAGTGGGTGGCGTATTTGAGGCTGGTGGTGGCGATGCCGGCTGACAGGCCGAAAGGCGTGTCGTTGGCGCTGGCCAGGGCCGCTTCGTAGTCTTTCACGCGGATGATGCTGGCGACCGGGCCGAAGATTTCTTCGCGGTTGATGCGCATGCCGGCCGTGCTTTCGCTGAAGAGGGCGGGCTGCATGTAGTAACCTTCGGCGCCGCTGCCGGTGTGGCAGGGAATGCGCGCACCGCCGAAAGCCAGGGTCGCGCCTTCGGCCTTGCCGATTTCGATGTAGCTCAAGTCCTGCTCGAGCTGCGCCTGCGAGGACACCGGGCCCACGTCGGTGCCGGCTGTGAGGGCGTCGCCGACCTTGATGCGGGCCATGCGTTCCTGCAAGGCTTTGACGAAGGCCGGGTAGATGCCGTCGGTGACGATCAGGCGGCTGGACGCCGTGCAGCGCTGGCCGGTGGAGTAGAAGGCGCTTTGCGCGCTGAGCTCAACCGCTTGCGTGAGGTCGGCGTCGTCGAGGATGACCTGCGGGTTCTTGCCGCCCATTTCGAGCTGCACTTTTTTGAGGTTCTTCGCGCAGGCCTCGGCGATGCGGCTGCCTACGCCGACCGAGCCGGTAAAGCTGATGGCGTTGACGCCGGGGTGGTTGACCAGTGCATCGCCGATCACGCGGCCCGGGCCCATGACCAGGTTGAACACGCCGGCCGGTATGCCCGAGCGCGAGATGATCTCGGCCAGCGCCCAGGCGCTGCCGGGCACCAGGTCGGCGGGTTTCAAGACCACGCAGTTGCCGAAGGCCAATGCGGGTGCGATCTTCCAGGCCGGGATCGCGATGGGGAAGTTCCAGGGCGTGATCAGGCCGACCACGCCCACGGGCTCGCGCGTGATCTCCACGCCTATGCCGGGGCGCACCGAGGGAATCGTCTCGCCCGACAGGCGCAGGCATTCACCCGCGAAGAACTTGAAGATATGGCCGGCGCGTGTGGCTTCGCCTATGCCTTCGGGTTTGGTTTTGCCTTCTTCGCGCGAGAGCAGGGTGCCCAGCTCTTCACGGCGCGCGAGGATTTCGGTGCCGATTTTGTCCAGCGCATCAGAGCGTGCCTGTATGCCCGAGGTCGACCATGCCGGGAAGGCGGCTTGTGCGGCCTGCACCGCTGCATCCAGGCCGGCGGCATCGGCCTGCGTGTATTCGCCGATCACCTCGGCCAGGTTGCTGGGGTTGAGGTTGGGGCTGTAGCTTTTGCCCGCCAGCCATTGGCCGTTGATGAGGTTGTCGTGTTTTGTGGTCATGGGTGTGCTTCCAGGAGTTGAACTTGATTCAGGAGTGAAGAAAGGACGAAGTGGGCGCGCAGGCCGTTTCACAAAGCGGTCTCACAAGGGCGGCGTCACATCAATCGCATAAAAACGCAGGGCGTTGGCGCACATCATCGCATGTTGCTGCTGATCCGGCAGGTGGGTCAGCATACCGGCCACACTGCCAACCAGGTCCGGGTAGCGGATGCGCAGGCCGGCCACCGGAAAGTTGCTGGCGAACATGCAGCGCTGCCATCCAAAAATTGCAATCGTTTCATACACAATTCGCGCGTTCTTCTGCGAGTCCCAGGGCCGGCCGCGCAGACCGAACTCCGAGAGCTTGACGTGTACGTTCTCCTGCCGGGCCAGCGTCTCCATCCAGCCGCGCCAGCGCTTGAGGCCTTCTTCACTGCGGTCCCAGGCAAACCCGTGGTGGTTGAGGACCATGGGCACCTTGGGAAACAGCGCCGCCACCTCGGCCGCCTCAGGCAAATGCCAGGCCGGCACGCGCAGGTCCCAGCGCAGGCCGTATTTTTCGAGCAGCGAGAAGCCGCGCAACCAGGCTTCGTCCTGCATGCTGCCGGCCTGGCCCTTCACGCTGTGGTCCGGCGATGCGGAAGTCACCGGCTTGCTGCGTATGCCGCGCACCAGCGGGAAACGCGACTGCGCGAGCAGGATCTCCTCGCTGTCCGGCCGGTCAAACCAGGCGTGGGCGACCACGGCATTGGGGAAACCGTGCGTCGCATGCACTTCATGCAGCCAGGTGGTTTCGGCGAGCTGCTCATCACGGCTGCGCTCGGCCTCTACATGCACGGTCGCGATCACCTCGCAAGGCGCTACGGCGGCGCGGTAGTCGGGCGCCAGGAAGTCGCGGCAGATAGCCCGGTAGTCGCCCAGGAAGAAGGCCTCGGGATCATAGGCCTCCTGCAGCCAGGGATAGTGGCCGCGCGACAGGTCCCACAGGTGGTGGTGGGCATCGACGATGGGCATCGCCGGCATCATGGCCTCAATGCCGCCAGACGTAAGACGAATCCGGTTCGCGCAGGGTTTTGATCTGCTGCCCGAATTCAAAGCTGTCCAGGCTCAGGCGGCGTACCGTGTCGTCCTGGAAAGAGATATAGACCGCGCGATCCACCGGGTGGAAAGACAGGGCCAGCGGGTTGCTGGGCAGGGCGAAGCAGCGCTGCTCTTGCAGGTCAGTGCCGAAGACCGAAAGCGAATGCTCGCCCGAGTTGGTGGTGAGCAGCAGGTCCTGGCCCTGCGCGCCCTTGAAGCGGTAGACGCGGTTGGGGTCACGCCGTGTCTTGCCCTGGGCCACGACCTTCATGCTGGCCGTGTCGACGGCGACGATGCTGTCGTCGCCGCGGTTGGCCACGTAGAGCAGCGACTCGTCGGCCGACAGCACGTTGCCCTCGGGCACCGGCCCTGGCACCATGGCCACCGGTGCGAAGGTTGGGTCGTTGGGCCTGATTTTGGTAACGGTGTTGGACAACAGGTTGAGCGCATAGGCCGTCTGCGCGTCTTTCGTCAGCGCGAACAGATGCGTCTTGTAGCCGCCCGAGGGCACGGCCAGGTCCGGCACATGCACTTTCGCCGGATCCGAAAAGCGCAGCAGCACGTTGTGCGCCTCCGACATCACAAACAGCCGCCCCTGCGCATCCACCGCCAGGCCGTGCGGCCGGTAGTAAGGCCACAGGTTCAGCGTGGCGACGTGTTTTTGCTGCGCGAGGTCGATGACAAACACCGAGTGCCCGCCCATATCGCCCAGGTGGCTGGCCGTCTCTATGCCGTAGTGGCCCACGTAGGCCAGGCCGCGCGCCGCGTCCACCGTGAACTCATGCGGAAAGTTCGGCAGCACGATGTGTTTTGGCGGGAGGCCCGTGGCGAGGTCGTAAAAGCTGAAGGTATGGGCGCATTTTTGCACCAGCAAGAGTGTTTCCCGAAGCGGCATGGATGTCCTGAAAATGGGGGCCTGAAAGGAAACGGTGCCTGCACAGCAGGCGGCTGAAGCGCCTATTTGCCCCAGCGTAGCACCAGCGGGTCCAGCCGGCGCGCGGTGGCCAGCAAACCTTTGCGTACCTCGGGATGCATGGCGGGAAAGGGATGGCGCGGCGCCTCGCAGGCAATCACACCGCCTTCCTTCATCAAGGCCTTGGCCGTGAGGATGCCGCCCTGGCGGTTTTCATAATTGATCAGCGGCAGCCAGCGTGTGTACTCGGCCGTAGCCTCTTCGTGTTTACCGGCCGCCCAGGCGTCCATGATTTTGCGAATGCCGTCGGGGTAGCCGCCGCCGGTCATCGCACCGGTCGCGCCGGCTTCCAGGTCGGGCAGCAGGGTGATGGCCTCCTCGCCATCCCAGGGGCCTTCGATCGCCTCGCCGCCCAGGCGCAGCAGCTCGCGCAGCTTGGAGGCGGCGCCCGGCGTCTCAATCTTGAAGTAGGCGACGTTGCGTATCTCTTTGGCCATGCGCGCGAGAAAAGCGGCCGACAGCGGTGTGCCGCTGACGGGCGCGTCCTGGATCATGATGGGGATATCAATGGCGGCCGACAGCGTGGCGAAGAACTCGTAGATCTTCTCTTCGGTCACGCGAATGGTGGCGCCATGGTAGGGCGGCATCACCATGACCATGGCCGCGCCCAGGTCCTGCGCGCGGCGGCTGCGCTCGGCGCAGACCCAGGTGCCGAAATGCGTGGTGGTCACGATCACCGGCACGCGGCCCGCCACGTGCGTGAGGATGGTGGTGGTCAGCACTTCGCGTTCTTCATCGGACAGCACGAATTGCTCCGAGAAATTCGCGAGTATGCACAGGCCCGTCGATCCGGCATCGATCATGAAATCGACGCAGCGCTTCTGGCTGGCGAGGTCCAGCTCGCCCGCGTCGGTGAAGGTGGTGGGCACCACCGGGAATACGCCGGTGTATCTTGCTTTCATGCTGCTCACTCGACGATGTTGAAGTCTTTGAGGAATTCGGTCTTCATGGTCAGGCCCAGGCCGGGCTTGTTGTCGTCGAGCTGCAAAAAGCCGTTTTCGGCCACGGGCTCGCCGTCGAAGATGTAATAGAACAGCTCGTTGCCGACTTCCACGTCGAACATCGGGAAATATTCGCTCATGGGCGAGGCGAGGGTGCTCATGGTCAGGTGGTAGTTGTGCATCTGGCCGGCATGCGGCACCACCGGCACGCTGTAGGCCTCGCACAGCGCGTTGATCTTGTGCGCGGCCGTGATGCCGCCCACGCGGTTGGTGTCGTACTGCACCACGGACACAGCTTTTTTGTCGAGCAGCTGCTTGAAGCCGTAGAGGCTGAACTCATGCTCGCCACCCGAGATCGGGATGCTGGTCAGCTGGTTCAGCTCGGCATAGCCATCAATGTCGTCGGCAATCACGGGTTCTTCGACCCAGCGCGGCTGGAACTTCTCGAGCTTGGGCAGCATGCGCTTGGCGTATTCGAGGTTCCAGCCCATGTAGCACTCGAGCATCAAGTCGTTGTCGTAGCCGATCACTTCGCGCAGCGCCTCGACGGCTTTCAGGTTTTCCGCCACGCCCTTGGTACCGTGCGCCGGGCCGTAGCCAAAGCGCGACTTGAACATGGTGAAGCCCTGGTCCAGGTAGGTTTGCGCCTCGTCCTGCATGGCCTTGATGTCGGTGCGGTAGAGCTTGGAGTAATAGCAGGGAATTTTTTCCTTGGTGCGGCCACCCAGCAGCTTGAACACCGGCTTGCCCACCGACTTGCCCAGAATGTCCCAGATGGCGATGTCCACCGCCGAGATCGCGGCCATGGCCACGCCCTTGCGGCCCCAGGCATGGGTGGCGCGGTACATGCGCTGCCACAGGTATTCATAGTCCCAGGGGTCCTGCCCCAGCACCAGCGGCGTGAGGTACTGGTCGATGATGGCTTTGGCGATGTGCGGCGCCAGCGCGACGTTGCCCAGGCCGACGATGCCGTCGTCGGTTTCGATCTCGACCACCGTCCAGGAATGGAAGCGGAAGGTGCTCATGGTCTCTGTGTTGGAGTAGACCAGGTCCATGGCGTTGGAGCAGAAGTTGCCCTGGGGTGGAACGGTCTTACCTTTCCATTCGAAGACGCGGGCGCGGACTGATTTGATTTTCATATTGGTTCTCTAACGTTGAAATAAAGAAAAAGAAGAAGTTCAGGCAGCTGCTTGCAAACGCGCCGCACCCATACGCTGCGCAATCTTGAAAGCATTGAGCGTGGCATTCACATCGGCGACACCCTGGCCCGCAATGTCATAGGCCGTGCCATGGGCAGGCGTGGTGATCGGTATCGGCAGGCCGCCCTGCACCGTCACGCCCTTGCTGAAGCCCATGAGCTTGATCGCGATCTGGCCCTGGTCGTGGTACATGGTGACGATGGCCTGGTAGAGGCCGTCGCGCGCCTTCAGGAAAATGGTGTCGGCCGGGAAGGGGCCGTCCACCGGCACGCCGGCTGCGCGCAGTTCGGCCACGGCTGGTTCGATGATGTCGATCTCTTCGCGCCCGCAGACACCGCCGTCGCCGCCATGCGGGTTAAAGGCCGCCACCGCGACCTTGGGATAGGCATTGCCGCTGGCCTGCAGCGAGGCATAGATCAGCTTTGCCGCATCGACGATGCGTTGTTTGCTCAGCATGGCCGCCGCGTCTTTGAGCGGAATGTGGGAGGAGACACGCGAGGTCCACAAATCGCCCAGGGTGTTGAACTCGCAGAAATAGCCGGTCACGCCCAGGTATTCGGCGAAGTGGTGCAGTTCGTCTTCGTGCTTCAGGCCCCCCAGCTTCATGGCCTGTTTGTTCAGTGGGGCGAAGCAGATCGCATCGACCTCGCCGCGTTTGGCGCCGTCCATGCAGAGGTTGAGCACCTGCAGCACCGCCGCGCCGCAGGCAGCCTGCGCCTGGCTGCGCTGCACCTGGGTGGATTGAATCGTGTGGGTTGCCAGGAAAGCCGGCAGGCGGGTGTCGGCGCGGCCGCGCACTTCGGCCAGGCTGGTGACGGCCTGTGTGGCCACGGTTTGCCGGGCGGTGAGCTGGCCCTGCTGCCAAAGCCAGTCATCACCCACCAGCACGATGTTGGCGCCGGTCGTGATGCCGGGTTGTGCCAGCAGCAGGGCCATCAGTTCGGGGCCTATGCCGGCCGCGTCGCCCAGCGTGAGGGCAATCACGGGTGTGGAGGCGGGCAGCGTTGTCGTGTTGCTCATGGCTATCTGTTCAATCAGTCGAGTTTGATGTTTTTCCGGGCGATCAGCTCACCATAACGCTTGTTTTCATCGATATGGAACTGCGCGAACTGGGCCTGCGTCATGGGCGTGAGGTCGGCGCCTATGGCGCTCAAACGGGTTTGCGTTTCCGGCATGGCCAGCACCTTGGTGACCTCGTTATAGACGCGCTCCTGCACCGCCTTGGGCGTGGAGGCCGGCATGTAGATGCCGTACCAGGCGCTCATCTCCACGCCCTTGAGGCCGGCTTCGGCCATGGTGGGCACATTGGGCAGTTGCGGGTTGCGTTTGGCGCTGGCCACGGCCAGCGGCTTGATGCGGCCGTTCTTGATCTGGCCTATGACCGAGGGCATGGTGTCAAAGCTCAGCTGCACCTGGCCGGCCACCAGGTCTATCAGCGCCGGACCGCTGCCTCGGTAGGGGATGTGGGTGATGAAGACGCCGGCCTGGTCCTTGAAGAGCTCGGCCGCGATGTGCTGGGTGCTGCCCGAACCGCTGGTCGCATAGTTGAGCTGGCCCGGCTTGCTCTTGGCCAGCTTGATCAGCGACTGCACCGAGTCGACCGGCAAGGCATTGTTGACCACCAGCACATTGGGCACTGCGCCCACAAAGACCACGGGTACCAGGTCCTTGTTGTTGTCGTAGCTGAGCTTGAGCAGGTGCGGTGCGATCGCATGCGCGGTCGAGACACCCATCAGCAGGGTGTGGCCGTCGGTGGACTTGGCTGTGAGGTCGGCGGCCAGGGTGTTGGAGGCGCCGGGGCGGTTCTCGACCACCACGGGTTGCTTGAGCAGCGGGCCCAGCCGGTCGGCCACGGCGCGCGCCATGGCGTCGGTGCCGCCGCCGGGGGCCGAGCCCACGAGGATGCGCACCGGCTTGGCGGGCCATTCCTGTGCCAGGGCGGACGGGGCCGCACTGAAGGCGCAGGCGGCTGCCAGCAGGGCAGGGAAGAGTTTGAGGGCTTTCAGGCGGGGCATTGTCTTTGTCTCCGGGTCATTGTTGTCGGGGGAACGCTGGAACGAATGCCCTGATGTTAGGGTTGGCAATACTTAACGTAAATTGAAAATCCCTGATTATTTGATAACCTAAGGTGATCAATTGAAATCAACGCCTGACAAGCGACCCGCCATGCCCGCCACATCCCGTCAACCTCGTAGCGCTTCCATCCCGCAGTTGCTCAATCGCCTGCGCATGCGCCAGGTCGCGCTGATCCTGGCCGTGGGTGAACACGGCACGCTGCGCAAGGCCTCGGCCGAGCTCGGCATGACGCAGCCGGCCGCCACCAAAATGATCCAGGAGCTGGAGTCCGCGTTGGGCCAGCGCTTGTTTGAAAGAGTGGGCCGCGGGCAAATTCTCACGCCGGCCGGTGCCAGCGTGCTGCGCTACTTCCGCGGCATGCGCGGCTCGGTGGAATCGATGACGCGTGAACTGGCCGAACTGGAGCTGGGCGGCACGGGCCGCGTCTCGGTCGGCAGCATCATGGCGCCGTCGCCCAACCTGCTCACGCAGGCCATCATTGCGCTCAAGAAAGCCTATCCGCTGCTCTCGGTCGACATCACCCTGGACACCAGCGACCGGCTGTTCGAGTTGCTGCGCGAGGGCGTGCTTGACGTCGCCATAGGCCGCATACGCGACGAGCACCGCGCCGATTACAGCTTCACGCCGCTCGAGAACGAGTCCCTGGCATTGGTCGTGGGCGTGCGGCACCCGCTGGCCAAAAAGAAAACCGTCAAGTTTGCGAGCCTGCTGGACTACCCCTGGATACTGCAGCCCACCGGCAGCCCCATGCGCGAAGTGCTGGAACAAGAGTTCCGCATGCTGCAGGCGCCGTCACCCAAGGGCTTGATAGAAACGGCTTCCATACTCACCACCACCAACCTGATCGCCGAGACCGAGATGGTCGGCGTCATGCCGCAGTCGATCGCCGACACCTATGCGCGCCACGGCCTGCTGGCCATACTGCCCTGCTTTATCCGCCACAAGATGGAAGCCTTCGGCAGCATCACGCGCAAGGACAGGCCGCTGAGCGAGGCGGCGCGGTTTTTCCTGGCGGCGTTGCATGGGAGCAGGCCTGCCGGCTGAGCCTTATGGCTTGGCCTGCCAGCCGCCACCCAGTGACTGGATCAAGGCCACAGCCGTGGTCTGCCGGTCTGCCATGGCTTGCACCAGGGCACGGCGCGCGCTCAGCGCAGTGGCCTGGGCGGTGATGACTTCGGTGTAGCCGACCTGGCCGCTGCGGTAGCGGTTGAGCACTTGCTGCTCGACCTGGTCGGCGGCCTCTGAAGCCTGGCGGCGCAGTTCTTGTTGGGTTTGCAGCACGCGGGTGGCGGAGAGTTGGTCTTCCACGTCCTGGAAGGCGACCAGCACGGTCTGGCGGTAGCGGGCCACGGCTTGCTCATGCGCGGCGCGCGCACCGTCAACGCGTGCGCCCGTGGCGCCGGCGTCGAAAATCAGCTGTGCGGCTGAGAGACCCAGGGACCAGACGCTGCTGGATGCCTTGAACAAATCGGCCACGCGGCTGGCACCGGTGCCGGCCGAGGCGTTCAGCGACAGGCTGGGGTAGTAGGCGCTTTTGGCGATGCCGATCTGTTCATTCGCCGAGGCCACGCGACGCTCGGCTGCGGCGATGTCGGGCCGGCGCTGTAGCAGGGCTGAAGGCACGCCCACAGGCACCTCGGGCACCAGTKGGTTCCAGGCGGTGGGCGGCAGGCTGAAATTGGCGGGCGCTTCGCCGACCAGCACCGCGATCGCGTGTTCAAGCTGCGCGCGTGTACGCTGCAGGCCGGCGTTGTCGGCCTGGGCGTTGGCCAGCGTGGTTTGCGCCTGCAGCACGTCGGTCTTGGCGGCGATGCCGGCGGTGTAGCGGTTCTGCGTGATTTCGAGCGCGCGCCGGTAGCCGGCCAGCGTGGTTTCCAGCAAGGCCTTTTGCGCATCGGTCTGGCGCAGCGAAAAATAATTGGCGGCGAGTTCGCCCTGGGCCGAGAGCTTGGCCGAAGCCAGATCGGCCGCGCTGGCCTGTTCGCCCGCTGTGGCGCTGTCCACCGCGCGGCCCAGCCGGCCCCAGACGTCGGGCTCCCAGCTGCCGCCTATGCTGAGCTGGTAGTTGTTGCCGACGCGGCCGGTGCTGCCCGTCGTGACGTTGCCGCTGGCGCGCGATCGTGTGGCGCCGGCATCCAGCGTGACCGTGGGAAACAGCGAGGCCCGTTGCTCGCGCACCAGCGCGCGCGCCTGGCTATAGGCGGCCACCGCCAGCGCGACGTTCTGGTTGGACACGTCCACGCGCGACTGCAGCTGATCCAGCACCGGATCCTTGAACAAGCTCCACCACGGGCCGCGCTCCAGCGCATCGGCCGGCGCGGCCGGCACCCAGCCTTCGGCTTCCTTGAAATTCGTGACTTCGGCGGTGGCGGGGCGCTTGTAGTCTGGGCCGACGGCGCATCCGGTGGCGAGCAATGCAAGCACGGCAGCGAGGATATAGCGATTGGGTTTTTGTGTGTGATGCATAACGTTTCGACCTTCTCAGTCATTCTTGCTCCTTCCCCCTCTGGGGGAAGGTTGGGATGGGGGCCAGCGGCGCTTGATGGTTCGGCCGAGGTTGGATTGTGGGCCGGTTGGCCCCCATCCCTGCCTTCCCCCAGAGAGGGAAGGAGTAAGAGAAGCGCGAGGCGGTTCTTGCTCTCCCCCCAAGGCGGCGAAGGGATAAGAGGACAAGCAGCGGGCTCGGCTTGTTGATCATGGCTGCTCCCGCTCCTTCCCCCGCTGGGGGAAGGTTGGGATGGGGGCCGGCGCGGCCAGCTCGGCCAAGCGGTTATAGATGGCCTGGACCATCGCCGACAGATCGGAGAACGGCAGATTCGCCGGAAAGCGCAGCACATCAAACCCGAGAGATCTGAAATAAGCATCGCGCTTAGCATCGTAGGCCTGCTGGTCGGCATGCTGCGAACCGTCAACTTCCACAATCAGCTGCGGGGCAAGACAGGCAAAATCAGCTATGTAGGGCCCAACCGGATGCTGGCGCCTGAACTTGATGCCCAGCTGCTCTCCACGCAAGCACTGCCATAGCAGCCGCTCGCCGCCGGTCATTTCGCGGCGCAGGGACCTGGCGAAGGTTCTGGCGTTGGAGGTGGCCTGGTTTTGCATCTCAAACAGAGGAAATTACTCCTTTCCCCAGAGAGGAAAGGAGCAGGGCAAGGGATGGTATTCACTCCTTCCTCCTTTGGGGGAAGGTTGGGATGGGGGCCTGCGGCGTTTGAATGCATGGCCGGCTTTGAATTGGAGGCCGGCGGCCCCCATCCCTGCCTTCCCCCAGCGGGGGAAGGAGCAAGAAAAAAGGCGGACGTGCGGCCTTTTCATCATGGCACTTGCGGCGCCGCATCGGTTTCGCCGGGATGGCGGCTGAGCTGGCGCTCAAGGGGGCTGCGGCGGCGCAGCTTGTCCATCAGCACGTACACCACCGGCGTGGTCAGCAGTGTGAGCAGCTGGCTGGCGATCAGCCCGCCGATGATGGCGATGCCCAGCGGCCGGCGCAGCTCGGCCCCTTCGCCGAAACCTATGGCCAGCGGCAGGGCACCCAGGATGGCGGCCAGTGTGGTCATCAGGATGGGGCGGAAACGCAGCAGGCAGGCTTCGCGCACGGCTTCGATGGCCGAGAGGCCGCGCGCGCGTTCGGCCTCGAGCGCGAAGTCGATGATCAGGATGGCGTTTTTCTTGACGATGCCTATCAGCAGGAAGATGCCGATCAGCGCGATGATGGAAAAGTCGAGCTTGAACATCAGCAGCGCCAGTACCGCGCCCACGCCGGCCGAGGGCAGGGTGGAGAGCACGGTGATGGGATGGATCAGACTTTCGTAGAGGATGCCCAGCACGATGTAGATCACCACCAGCGCGGCCAGGATCAGCAGCGGCTGCTGGCCTTGTGATTCCTGCGCGCTGCGCGCCGTGCCGGCGAAACTGCCGCGCACATTGTTGGGCAGGCGGATGTCGGCCTCGGACTGGCGCACGGCCGCCTCGGCGTCGCTCAGGGTGAAGCCGTCGGCCAGGTTGTAGGAGATGGTGGTCGAGAGCTCGCCGTCTTCGTGGCTGATGGAGGCGGCTGTCGGGTTCTCGCTGAAACGCGCGATGGCCGACAGCGGCACCATGGTGGTGGGCGCCGTGCTCAGCACGTTGCCGCTGGAGGAGTCGCGCAGGCCGGGGTTGGCGCTGATGGTGGGTGTGGTGCTGCCGGTCGTGCCGGCCGTTGAGGTGGCGGTCGAGGTGCCGGACGTACCCGTGCCTGCGCTCGTGCGTGAGGTGGAGCTGGTGGACGCTGCCGTGCTGGAGTTTGTGGCGGTCGACGCGGCGCTGCCCGTTCCACCACCCGCATTCTTGGCCGGCACGTAAATGTCCTTGAGCGACTCCGGGCTGCGCGTGTAGCGCGGCGCGACCTCCATGATCACGTGGTACTGGTTGAGCTCGGCGTAAATCGTGGCGACCTGGCGCTGGCCGAAGCCGTCATAGAGCGCGTTGTCCACGTCACGCGAGCTGATGCCCAGGCGCGCGGCGCTTTCCTTGTCGACGGTGACCATGGTCTCCACACCGTTTTCCTGCTGGTCGGTGTCCACGTCGGTCAGCGCTTCTTCGGTCTTCATGCGCTCGGCCAGGCGTGTGGCCCACCGGCTCAGGTCGGCGGCGTTGTCGCTCTTGAGCGTGTACTGGTAGGTTGAGTTGGTCTGGCGCCCGCCGCCGCGCAGGTCCTGTACCGGGTTGAGGAAGAGGCTCACACCTGTCACCTGGGCGAGTTGCGGCCGCAGGCGCGCGATCACGGCCTGGCCGCCATCCTTGCGCTGGCCGACCGGCTTGAGGTTGATGAACATAAAGCCGCCGCCGGCACGCGAGCCACCGGTAAAGCCCACCACCGTGTCCACAGCGGGGTCGGCGCGGATGATGTCCACGAGTTGCTTGAGCTTGGCCTGCAGCGCCTGGAAGGAGATGCTGCGGTCGGCACGCAGGCCGCCGTTGATCTGGCCGGTGTCCTGCTGCGGGAAGAATCCCTTGGGCGCTTTGACGTAGAGATAAACGTTGAGGCCCACCACGGCCGCCAGGATCAGCATCACCAGCAGCTTGCTGTGCAGCGCCCAGTCCAGGCTGGTTTCATAACTGCGGTGCACGCGATTAAAAGCGTTTTCAAACCAGCGGGCCACGCGGCCCGGCGGCTTGGTATGCGCGTCGGGCTTGAGCAGCCAGGCGCACATCATGGGCGTGGTGGTCAGCGAGATCAGCAGCGAGATCAGCACGGCAGCCGACAGCGTGACGGCGAACTCGCGGAACAGCCGGCCGATTTGCCCGCCCATGAACAGCAGCGGGATGAACACCGCCACCAGCGACAGGCTGATGGACAGCACGGTAAAGCCGACCTCGCGCGCGCCCAGCAATGCGGCCTTGAAGCGGTCCATGCCGGCCTCGATGTGGCGGCTGGTGTTCTCCAGCACCACGATGGCGTCGTCGACCACGAAGCCGGTGGCCACCGTGAGCGCCATCAGGCTCAGGTTGTTGAGCGAGAACCCCATCAGGTACATCACGCCGAAGGTGCCCAGCAGCGAAGCCACCGTGGCCACCGCCGGGATGATGGTGGCGCGCGCGCTGCGCAAAAATGCACTGACGACCAGCACCACCAGCACGATGGAGATGATCAGTGTGAGCTCGATTTCATGCAGCGAGGAGCGTATGGAGTTGGTGCTGTCGGAGGCGACCTGCAGGCGCACGTCCTGCGGCAGCTGGGCCTGCAGCTCGGGCAGCAGATCGCGCACGCCGTCCACGGTTTCGATGACGTTGGCGGCCGGCTGGCGCGTGACCAGCACGATCACGGCCGGCTCGCCGTTGAACAGGCCCAGGGTGTTGGTGTTTTCCACCCCGTCCTGAACCTCGGCCACGTCGCGCAGGCGTATCGCTGCGTTGTTGCGCCAGGCGACGATCAGGTCCTGGTAGTCGGCGGCGCGGCGCCCGCCGCTCGCGGTGCTGGAGCCGCTGTAGATCTGGAAGCGCTGGCCGTTGCCTTCGATGGCGCCGCGCGGCCGGTTGGCGTTGGAGGCCTGCAGGGCAGCGCGAACGTCTTCCGCGGCCACGCCGTAGCGGTTCAGCGCGAAGGGGTTGAGCTCCACCCGCACGGCAGGCAGCGAGCCGCCCCCCAGCTCCACGTCACCCACGCCCGGCACCTGGGCGATTTTTTGCTGCACCAGGTTGGAGACCTCGTCATAAATCTGGCCCGGCGAACGCGTCTTGGACGTGAGCGCCAGGATGATGACCGGCGCCGAGGCCGGGTTGGCCTTGCGGTAGGTCGGGTTGCTGCGCAGGGAAGCCGGCAGGTCGGCCCGCGAGGCATTGATGGCAGCCTGCACCTCGCGCGCGGCCGAATCGATCTTGCGGTTGAGGTCGAACTGCAGGCTGATGCGTGTCGAACCGCTGCCGCTCGAGGACGTCATTTCATTGACACCCGCGATGATGCCCAGCCGCCGCTCCAGCGGCGTCGCCACACTGCTGGCCATGGTCGAAGGGCTGGCGCCCGGCAAGGTGGCACTGACCGAGATCACCGGGAAGTCGACCTGCGGCAGGGGAGAGACCGGCAATACGAAGAAGGCGCCTATGCCGGCGAGGGCCAGGCCAATGGTTAATAGGACTGTTGCTACCGGGCGGCGGACGAAGGGCTCGGAGAGGTTCATGGGGTTGTTCCTCCCCCGCCCTTGGTGAGTGGCCAATGCCCTTGGCCGTTCGGGCTGAGGTATCGAAGCCCTGTTACCGTTCGGGCTGAGCTGGTCGAAGCCGGTTCTTGCTCCAGCGGTGCGCTCTCTGCATAGGCTTGCTGGCCGGGGGTTGCCCGGCGGCAAGTAACTTTCTTTTGCTTCGCCAAAAGAAAGTCACCAAAGAAAAGGCGACCCGCAGTCTGGGTCCCTACGCTTCGCTTCGGGCAACCTGCGGTGCTCGAGCCAAGCG
>NZ_JBFUGK010000044.1:0-50981 GCF_056402935.1 Polaromonas sp. P3_B1 | reverse complement strand
GGCCCTCACCCTAACCCTCTCCCAGTGGGAGAGGGAATAAAACACTGAATTTTCAAGGACCTGACCATGAGCACCATAGACCTCCAAGCCCTCATCCCCAACAACGTCCATCTGGGCGAAAACCGCCAACTGCAGCGCGCACTTGAGCACTGGCAACCGGCCTTCCTGAACTGGTGGGACGAGATGGGCCCCAGCGACTTCAAGGCCAAGGAAGTCTATTTGCGCACCGCCGTCGGCGTGGATGCCTCAGGCTGGGCCAGCTACGGCTATACGCCCATGCCCGACTACCGCTGGGGCATTTTCCTGGCCGACAAGGAAGAGGGCCGCAAGATCGGCTTTGGCGACCACATGGGTGAGGACGTCTGGCAGGACGTGCCCGGCGAATACCGCTCCACCTTCCGCCGCCTCATCGTGACCCAGGGCGACACCGAGCCGGCTTCGGTCGAGCAGCAGCGCCTGCTGGGCCACACCGCGCCTTCGCTGTACGACCTGCGCAACCTGTTCCAGGTCAATGTGGAAGAGGGCCGGCATCTCTGGGCCATGGTGTATTTGCTGCATGCGCATTTCGGCCGCGACGGCCGCGAGGAAGCCGAAGAGCTGTTGATGCGCCACAGCGGCGACGCCGACAAGCCGCGCATCCTGGGCACCTTCAACGAGCCCATGGACAACTGGCTGAGCTTTTTCATGTTCACCTACTTCACCGACCGCGACGGCAAGTTCCAGCTCAAGAGTTTTGCCGAAAGCGCCTTCGACCCGCTGGCCCGCACCACGCGTTTCATGCTGACCGAGGAAGCCCACCACATGTTTGTCGGCGAGACCGGTGTGGGCCGCGTCATCAAGCGCACGCTGGAAGTGATGAAGGAGCTGGACACCGACGACGTCGCCACGCTGCGCAAGGCCGGCGTGATCGACCTGCCCACCATCCAGAAGTTCATGAATTTCTGGTTCACCTCTTCGCTGGACCTGTTCGGCTCGGAAGCCTCATCGAACGCCGCCAACTACTTCAGCAACGGCATCAAGGGCCGGCCGGACGAAGCCAAGTTCGCCGACCATGTGGAGCTGGAAAGCGAGATGAGCATCGTGGTGCCTGACGGGCAGGGCGGCCTCAAGAATGAGACCATTTCGACCCGCAACGGCATGAATGAAATCACGCGCCTTGAATACGTCAAGGATTGCAATGTCGGCGTGACGCGCTGGAACATGGGCATCAAGCGCGCCGGCGTGGATTTTGAACTGACCTTGCCTTCGACGCGCTTTCGCCGCGAGGTCGGCGCCTGGGCCGGTAATTTCACTGACCCGCAGGGCAGCCCGATCAGCGCCGCCGATTTTGAGGCCAGGAAGGACCAGTGGCTGCCCACGGCGGCCGACACGGCGTTTGTCAAAAGCCTGATGAACCGCGTGACCGAGCCCGGCAAGATGGCTGCGTGGATTGCACCGCCGGACCGCGGCATCAATGCCAACCCGCTGGAGTACGAATACGTGAAATTGTGAGAGGCTGGCTCAGGCCGGTTCAGGGTGGAGCTTCATGGGCGCGAAGCCTGCCCGCCGCCGATTGCCTGCCGCCTGCTGCCGCTTGCAGGGTGCCGGCTCTTCCCAGCCCGAATGCCGGCATGTTGACATAGACGTTTTCGTAGCTGCCCGCCGAGGCCGCATAGGTTTCGTGCCAGATGCCCACCGAGCCGTCGGTGCCCACTGCTTTGTTGAACGCTTGCCAGGCCGGCAGGTGCTGGGCCTGGCGGTCCTTTGCGTAGGCCAGTAGCTGCTCCATCGAGCGCCAATACTGCATCAGGATGATGGTCCTGGAGAACCACATCTCCGCATGCAGCAAACCCAGTTCGGGCTGTTGGCGCAACTCCTTGATCATGCGCGGCATGGCCCCTGCGACAGGGAGCCACTTGTGCAGCTTCAGCGGCTGGTTGATGCGCATGCCAATGAGGAACACCACAAAGTCGCCTTCGACGGTGGCTGTGAGTCGTTCACGACGGATCATGGTTTCCTTTATTGAGTGTCAAAGGCCTCAAAGGCCGTTTTCCGCTTCAGGCAATGCTTGCGCCTCTTTCCTGGAGCAGCCCCCGCAGCAGCGAGCGGTGACAGCGCGCCTCGTTCTCGCAGTAGCAGCCCACCGCGAAGTTGGCCTGGTGAGACAGCGCCGCGAGCAGGTCCAGGTTGCGGCTGGCATCGGGCTCGTTCATCTCGGTTCGGTATTTTTTGCTGAAGGCGGCCCAGTCCTTGTCCGACTCCACGCTCTGGCCCAGCTTCATGGTTTCCACGCTGGGCGCGAGATTGGGGTACCAGACGTCGTACCAATCCTGCGAGGCGAATTCGGTTTTGGGCACGCCGCGCGGCGGCCTGCGCACCGTGCCTATGCGCAATCCCTCGTTGGCGCTGCGGGCTGTGCCCAGCCTGACGATCTTCACGGCCATGGCGGTCTCCTTTTTTTGCGAAGGCTATTCAGAGGACCCTATTTTGAAGCGGCTCAGGGCGTGGCCGGGGCGGTGGCCGCGCCCGCGCCTGGCTCCAGGGGTTCGGCGCCAGACATCTCCCGCATCTGGCGCGCAATTTCATCGTCGGCCATGGGCGCCTGCGTGGAAGCCGCGGGCGCGGGTGCATCCAGCCAGTGCACGGTGGCCGGAAACGCAAACACCGCCGTCGTAAGCGCGACCTGCACCAGCAGCATGGGCCACAGCGCACCCAGCAAGCGCCGGCTTGAAATGGCCGGCAGGCCCGAGCGGGAGCGGGCCATCAGTACTGCGTAGCCCATGGGTGGGATGAGGAAACTCAATTGCAGCACCAACAACAGCAGCACCGCCGCCTGCTGGGCATCGCCCAACCGCGCAATCAGCGCCGGTGCGACGATGGGCACGATGACAAAAATCATCTCGAAGGCATCCAGCACCCAGGCGCACAAAGCCACCAGCAACAGCACGAGAGCCGCAGTCACCACCGGCGGGAGGGTGGAACCGAGCAGCAGGCCGTTGAGCCAGCGGTCCGTGCCGAATATGCGAAACACCAGGCTGAAGGTGGTCGCACCCACCAGCAGCGCGAACAGGGCGCCGCTGAGCTTGAGCGTGTCGGCCAGCACCAGCCGCCAACCGGAGGCCGGCAGCGAACGGCCCAGGAGGGCCGTGGCGACCAGCAGCATCGCGCCAGTGGCCGCCGCCTCCACCGCGTAAAGCTTTCCTGTAAAGACGCCAGCCAGCAGTACAAGGATGGTGCCGCCCGCGGCCAGGGCGATGGCCGTCTGCGACCGGCTGGCGGGGACTTGTGGCGGCGTTTCCTTGAGCTTGCGCGCCTGGCGCCAGGCCACCAGGGCCCAGAGCGCCAGCACGCACAGGGCGGGCAGCAGCGCGGCATGCATCACGTCCTGGGTGTTGATGATGCGCTGGCCGGCCTGCAGATAGCCGGGCAACCGGCTGGCTTCCAGGTGCGCCAGCATCATGGCGTCGCCCAGCAGCAGCAATACCAGCGAGGGCGGAACCACCACGCCTATGGTGGCAGCCACGCTGATGATGGAGACCGCCCGCGCGGCATCCATGTGCTTCATGCGCGGGGCCACCAGGCGCGAGAGCAGGGCGGAACTGGAGGCCACCGAGCCGTTCATGGGCGCAATGAGGGCGCCCACGCCCAGGGCCGAGAGCGCATGTGCGCCGGCCAGCGGGCGGAACAGCCGCAACAGCGAGGAAAACAGGGCATCGGCCACCGTCAGGCGCTGCAGCAAAATGCCCATAAAGACGTACAGCGGCATGGCCTGCAGCAAATCGTTTTCCAGCAGGCCCAGCGTACGTACCGGCAGGGCTTGCAGGATTTGCAGGTCAAAGGCACCCGCGGCCAGGCCCAGCGCCGCGAACAGGCTGGACACGCCTATCAGCAGGGCCCAGACCGGCAGGCCGGTGGCAAGAATCAGCGTGCCCAGCGCCAGCAGCATCCACACACCCGCGAGCGGGCCGGTCAAACTCATGGCGAGCCCGGCGCGCGGCCGTGCGGCAGCAGTTCGATCAGGCCTTCCGCCAGCACCAGCAGGAGCATCAGCGTCATGGCGAGTTTGATCACAAAATAGCCCGGCGTGAGCGTTTCGCCAAACCGCTCGAAAGAAGCTACGGAGGCCGCCACCAGCGGCCAGGCAGCCCAGAGCATGAACAGCGCCCAGGGCGTGACGCAGGCCAGCAGCGCCCAGGCATGCCAACGTGGGCGAGGCGCGCCGCTTGGATGCGGCTGCAGGGAGGCCAGGTGGGCGTGGCTTCTGGAGGCCGCCGTTACCGCCACTGCCACATACAGCGCGAACAGGACCTGCGCCGCATCATTGGCCTGGCGCGAGTAGGCCTGCACGAGTTCACGCAACGGCCATTGGGCCAGCAGCAGCGCCGCCAGCGGCAGCACCAGCAGACCGAACACCGCGGTCATGCGCGTCAGGCCCTTGTCCACCCTGGACACGGCCCCGGCAAGGGCCCCCATCTTCATGCGGCCCCAAGGTTGCAGAGGCAAGCCTTCCCATGGGACCGGAGCAAATCGGGCTGGGCAGCAAGGCGAAGTTGCATGGTGCGATCCAGTGGATGGAAAAAATGAAAGGGGGTGCGGGAAAGTGTAGCCGGATCGGGCTATAATGTTGGACTAGTCGGAGTGTGGCGCAGTCTGGTAGCGCACCTGGTTTGGGACCAGGGGGTCCAAGGTTCGAATCCTTGTACTCCGACCATCATTTCCCAGCAAAAAGCCCACTTCAGTGGGCTTTTTCATGTCCGCCTGGTTTTCGCTTTGCCGGATCAGGGCATTGCGCTCAGGATTTGAGAGGCCCGAAATTGGAGTTGCGCCAATATTCACGCACTTGTTCCAGCTTTTCCTGAAAATCCCGGAAATGCAGCGGCTTGCGTACATAGCTGTTAAGCCCGCCTTGAATCTCTTTTACCACCGGGGAGTATTTGGGCTCGGACGTCAGGATGACGATGGGCACGAAGAAGGTGCGAGGGTCGCCCCGCATGCGCTGGATGACTTGCTGCCCACTGAGGCCGGGCATATTCAGGTCCAGCATGACCAGCTCGGGTGGCTGGTCCTGCGGCCGGCCGCTGTAGGGACCTTCGCAGAAAAGGTATTCCAGGGCTTCCGCGCCGTTGCGGGCGACGATGACTTCATGGTCGGCGCCGTTTTCCTGCAGCGTCACCAAAGTCAGCTCGACGTGAGCGGGGTTATCCTCCACCAGCAGCATCGTTGGTCTGGGCATGTTTGCTCGCCTCCTTGGTTTTGACGGCCTTCGGGCTCGCGGCCGTAACCCCGAATATATACCTCCGGCCTTGACTGGCGGAGTCGGCGAAGTTCGCTGGTGTCGGATGAGGGTGCGGCTGGCGCCATGTCTGGCCTGCCCGGAGGGGATCGAACCCCCGACCCTCAGCTTAGAAGGCTGATGCTCTATCCAACTGAGCTACGGGCAGTCTGTGATGCAGCCGGGGGCGAGGACGCGCAGAGGCGGCCGCCGTTTCCAGCTCGTCGCGCATCATACCTTCAATCGACGGCCGCCGGCCCCACCGCCGGGGCCCAACTCAACGCTTTTCGTACTGCGTTTTGCCGAACAGCACCTCGCGCGCCTTGTCGTCGGTGATGGGCCTGCGCAATTCGGCCAGCACCTTGACGCCGCGCTGCACGGCGGGGCGTTCACTGACGAGGTCGAACCACTTTTTCAGGTGCGGGTAGTCGGCCCAGTCTATGCCGTGGTTTTCCCAGTTGCGCAGCCAGGGGAAGATGGCGATATCAGCAATGCTGTATTCATCGCAAGCGATAAAAGCGTGGGTGGACAGCTGCTTGTCCATCACGCCGTAAAGCCGCCTGGTTTCATTGGTGTATCGACTGATCGCGTAGTCAATTTTTTCGGGCGCATATTGGCGGAAGTGGTGGGTCTGCCCGATCATGGGGCCGACGCCGCCCATCTGGAACATCAGCCACTGCAGCACCTGGAACTTGAGGCGGTCGGTCTTCGGCAGCAGCTTGCCGGTCTTGGCTGCCAGGTAGAGCAGGATGGCACCGGATTCGAAGACGGAAATGGGCTTGCCGTCGGGGCCTACCGGGTCGACCAGGGCCGGGATCTTGTTGTTCGGGCTGATGGCCAGGAATTCGGGCTTGAACTGGTCGCCGGTGCCGATGTTGACGGGAATGGCCTGCCAGTCATGGCCCAGGCGCAGGCCGCATTCTTCCAGCATGATGTGGACTTTATGGCCGTTGGGTGTGGGCCATGAGTAAACATTGATCATCGGGGTGTCCTTGACTACTATGATGGTCGCTGCACTTTAAGAGAAAAGCGAAAACCATGTTCGAGCGCTTGAAAAAGGTCTTTGTTGCGGGCAAGGGGGACGCCGGCGATGGCTCCGCGTCCGACGAGGCCGTGTCCGAATGGGCCGGGACCCGCGGCTTTTCCTTCACCGGCATGGGGCAGGGCAAGGGTTTTGCGCTCAAGGGCAATGTAGGCGGCAAGCCCTGGAAGATGGAGCGCGGCCGCCCCTCGCGCGACTACATCCGCGGCGAAGAGCTGCGCGCCCGGGGCGAGCTCAAGGTCAACGACGACGTCACCGTCCTGGTCATGAACCGGGCCCTGAAGGACGCACTGGAAAAAAAGGCCTACCAGGCCTATACCGACACACTGCAGACCACGGCCGACCCGAGCATGCCGGAAGAGGTGCGCTGGCTGGCCATGTACCCTGAAGTCGGCTGGGAAAGCCTGCCCAAGCCTTTCTGGGAACGCTATGCGGTGATGGCCGACCACCGCTCGAATGCGATGGCTTGGCTGGACCCGCAACTGGTCGAGTTGATGATGTCCTGGCCCGAGCCGGCACCCGACCCGCAGGTGCCCTTTATCCTGATGGTGCTGCGCGGCAAGGCCTATCTGCGCATGCAGTACACCCCGGCCGACATGCCCACGCTGGAGCATGCGGCCCTGATTTTCACCACGGCCTGCGAGTCGGCAATTGCCGGCCTGTCCAACGACCTGACCTTGTAAGGCTTCAGCCGCCGCGCGTGATCGGCATTTCCACTTCACCGGGCATCAAAAGATGCTTGGCCAGTTCCAGCTTGGCCAGTGAGGCGCGGTGCACCTCGTCCGGGCCGTCGGCCAGGCGCAGGGTACGCTGGCTGGCGTAGGCGTAGGCCAGCGGGAAATCGTCCGACACACCGCCGCCGCCATGGGCCTGGATGGCCCAGTCGATGATCTGGCAGGCCATGTTGGGCGCCACCACCTTGATCATCGCGATCTCGGCCTTGGCGACCTTGTTGCCCACGGTGTCCATCATGTAGGCGGCTTTGAGCGTCAGCAGGCGGGCCTGCTCGATCATGCAGCGCGCCTCGGCGATGCGCTCGTGCCAGACCGACTGGCTGGCGATCGGCTTGCCGAAGGCGACACGGCTGTTCAGGCGCTTGCACATCAACTCCAGCGCGCGCTCGGCGATGCCTATGCTGCGCATGCAGTGGTGTATGCGTCCGGGGCCGAGGCGGCCCTGGGCGATTTCAAAGCCGCGGCCCTCGCCCAGCAGCAGGTTGGCGGCGGGCACGCGCACATTCGTCAGGCGCACTTCCATGTGGCCGTGCGGCGCGTCGTCGTAGCCGAAGACCGATAGCGGGCGGATCACGGTGATGCCGGGCGTGTTGGCGGGCACGAGGATCATGGATTGCTGCTCGTGGCGGCCGGCGTCGGGATTGGTCTTGCCCATGACGATGTAGACGGCGCAGCGCGGGTCGCCCGCGCCCGAGGACCACCACTTGAGGCCGTTGAGCACATAGTGGTCGCCGTCGCGCTCA
Source organism: Polaromonas sp. P3_B1 (assembly GCF_056402935.1). NCBI lineage: Bacteria > Pseudomonadati > Pseudomonadota > Betaproteobacteria > Burkholderiales > Comamonadaceae > Polaromonas > Polaromonas sp. P3_B1. The sequence goes on along the minus strand of NZ_JBFUGK010000044.1, from coordinate 43,211 downwards.
ATGCGGCACTGGATGTTGGTCGCGTCGGACGAGGCAACTTCAGGCTCGGTCATCAGGAAGGCCGAGCGGATCTCGCCCTTGAGCAGCGGGTCCAGCCACTGGTCCTTGTTGGCTTCGGAGCCGTAGCGGGCAATGGTTTCCATGTTGCCGGTGTCGGGCGCCGAGCAGTTGAAGACCTCGGCCGCGAAAGGCACGCGGCCCATGATTTCGCACAGCGGCGCGTACTCAAGATTGGACAAACCTTCAGGTGCTCGCGGCGAGTGCGGCAAGAACAGGTTCCACAGGCCGGCCGCGCGTGCTTTGGGCTTGAGTTCCTCGACCAGTTTGGTGGGAACCCATGCATCGCCCTTGGCGCGGTTCTCGGCGATCTCGCGGAAGAAGCGCGCCTCGTTCGGGTAGATGTGCTCGTCCATGAACTTGAGCAGGCGCGCCCGCAGTTCCTGTACTTTGGGGGTGTAGTTGAAGTCCATGAAATCTCCAGAACAGCTAAGGGATGTAAGGCGCGTTGGTGCAAACGTGTCGGCGTGCGGCGTGATGGTCGTCGTCAGCCCTGGCTTTTGAGGGCAAAGCTCCAGGCCATCTTTGCCAGCAGCGGCGCGCCGGCGGCCGAACTGACGGCCTGGGCGCTGGAAGCGGTACCGGCCTCGACCCGCTTGGCAATGCCCTGCAGGATGGCCGCGATGCGAAACAGGTTGTAGGCCATGTAGAAGTTCCAGTCGGCCTTGAGCGCTTCGGGTGTGGCAAGCCCGGTGCGCTCGCAATAGCGGCGTATGTACTCGGATTCCGTCGGTATGCCCAGGCTTTCGACGTCCAGCCCGCCTATGCCGCGAAACGCCCCGGGCGGGATGTGCCAGGCCATGCAGTGATAGCTGAAGTCGGCCAGCGGATGGCCCAGCGTGGACAGCTCCCAGTCGAGCACGGCCAATACGCGCGGCTCGGTGGCGTGGAACAGCAGGTTGTCGAGCCGAAAGTCGCCGTGCACGATGGACACCAGGCTTTCGTCGCGCGCGCTGGCCGGGATGTTGGCCGGCAGCCATTGCATCAGGCTGTCCATCTCGGTGATGGGCTGGGTGATGGAGGCGGCGTACTGTTTGCTCCAGCGGCCTATCTGGCGTTCAAAGTAGTTGCCGGGCTTGCCGTAATCGGCCAGGCCCCGCTCGGCGAACTTCACCTTGTGCAGCGCGGAGACCACGCGGTTCATCTCGTCGTAGATCTCGCCGCGCTGGGTTTTGTCCATGCCGGGCAGGGACTGGTCCCAGAGCACGCGGCCTTCGACGAACTCCATCACGTAGAAGGCGCGGCCTATCACGGACTCGTCTTCGCAGAGGCAATACATCTTCGGCACCGGCACATCGGTGCCCTGCAGGCCTTGCATGACCTTGAACTCGCGCTCCACCGCATGGGCCGACGGCAGCAGTTTGGCCACGGGACCGGGCTTGGCGCGCATCACATAAGAGGCCGTGGGCGTGAGCAGCTTGTAGGTCGGGTTGGACTGGCCACCCTTGAAGATTTCCGCCGTCAGCGGGCCCTTGAAGCCGGGCAGGTGGCTGCTGAGGTAAGCGGTGAGCGCGTCGAGGTCAAACGCGTGAGCGCCGGACACGGCCCGGGTGCCGACAAAGTGGTCGAAGTTGCTCATGCTTGAAGGGCTTGTCCCCGTGTGTTTATTTTTCGATTTCGGCTTCGGAAATGCGCATCAGGGCTTGCCGGTTGCGCACCACCAGGCCACCAGGCTCTATGCGTATGGCTTCCTCGCGCTCCATGGCCTTGAGTTCCTGGTTCACGCGCTGGCGCGAGGCGCCCAGCAACTGGGCCAGTTCCTCCTGCGCCAGTTGCAGGCCTATGCGCACTTCGCCGCCGTCCGCCAGGCTGGGCACGCCGTAGCTGCGCACCAGGTGCAGCAGCTGTTTGGCCAGGCGCGCGCGCAGGGGCAGGGTGTTGAGGTCTTCCACCAGGCCGAAGAGCTGACGTATGCGGCGCGCATGCAGGCGCAGCAGGGCTTCGTAGAGCTCCACGTGCTGGGTGAGTATCTTGCGCAGGTCGGCGCGCGAGACGCACAGCAGCGTGGTTTCGCCATGGGCATAGGAGTCGTGGGTGCGCCGCTCGCCGTCGAAGATCGCCACGTCGCCGACCCAAAGGCCGGGCTCCACGTAGGTCAGGGTGACCTGCTTGCCCGAAATCGAAGTCGAGCTCACGCGGATGGCGCCCCGTGCGCAGGAGATCCATTCTTCCGGCACATCGCCGCGGGCGCTGATGAGTTCGCCGTCTTTGTAGCGTTTGACGTAGGCGCATCGGAATATGTCGTGCCTCAGGGATGGGGACAGGGATGAAAACCAGCGGCCGTTGTTGATGGCCTCTCGTTCCTCTATCGTAAGAATGGGATCGTCCATGGTCTGTCTTTTGAGTGACTAACAAGACGTCCATTGTCGCTTGAGGGACCCGTCCGGCGCCAGCGGGCTGTCGCATGGGTGTCGCCCGGCAGCTGCCGGGGATTGGCGCGGTTTGGCGGAGGTCGCCGACTGGGCGGGCTGCGACCGGCCAGCCCGTGCAATGCTTGCCTAGCGGTAGTGCGGCGTGCGCTTGTTCAGGAAGGCGTCAATGCCTTCGCCGGCGTTGGCGTCGTGCAGGTTGCGCACGAAGTGGTCCTGCTCGCGGGCCAGCTGCTGGTTCAGCGTGTTGCCGGCCGCCTCGTTGATGAGTTCCTTGATGCTGGCCAGCGCGTTGGGCGCGCGCGCATTGAGGCTTTCGGCCAGTTGCAAGGCCTGGGCCAAGGCTTCACCAGGAGCGGTGACGCGGTTCACCAGGCCGAAGTCATGCAGCCGGCGCGGGCCTATGCGTTCGCCTGCCATCAGCAGTTCGCTGGCCAGCGCGCGCGGCAGGGCGCGCGCCAGGGCCCAGCTTCCGCCGCCGTCAGGCGACAGCGCCACCGTGCTATATGACATCACAAAAACGGCGTTCTCGGCAGCCACCACAAAATCGCAGGCGAGCACCAGCGAAAAACCGGCGCCGGCGGCCGCGCCTTCCACGGCGGCGATCACCGGCTTGGGGTAGGTGCGTATCGAATCTATCCAGTTGTGCAGGCCTTCTATGCTCTGGGCCTGCACCTCAGGCGCCTCACGCCGGTTGGCTTCAAGCCGCTGCAGGTTGCCGCCCGCGCAAAAAATCGCACCTTCCCCGGTGATGACCACGCTGCGGATGTCGGGGTTGTTCTCGGCGGCATTCAGCGCTTCAATGCCGGCGGCATAAATGTCAGGGCCCAGGGCGTTCCTGAACTCCGGGTTGCTGATCGTCAGGATAAGGGTCTGGCCCTCGCTGGTACTCTTGATTGCGCCTGCCATGTCAATTCTTTCGAGGGGTTGAACCGGCCACGGAGGCCGCAAGTTGCGGATCCCCACCAGCGGGGGCCGCGGAACTGGCTTTGCCAGGCCGCAGGCGCCGCCCCTTGGGGGGGAAGGTGCTACACGAAGTGAGCATCCGAAGGGGGGTTACTCTTCTTTATGCATGAGGCTGAGCCCGATGGCGCCGCGGCGGCGCAACCAGGGGGAGGGGCGGTAGCGCTGGTCGCCGTAAACGGTCTGCATGTTGAACAGCACTTCCAGCACGTTGGTGGGGCCGTAGCGGTCGCCCATGGCCAGCGGGCCCAGGGGGTAGCCGAGCCCTAGGGTCACGGCGGTTTCCAGGTCCTTTGGGCTGCAGATGCCTTGCTGGCAGATGTCGCTGGCGATGTTGACGATGGTGGCCACCACGCGCTGTGTGACAAAGCCGCCGCTGTCGCGGATCACGCTGACCGGCTTGCCGTCGCGGGCGAAAAGAGCGTGCGCTGCGTCGCGCATGTCGCTGCGTGTGGCCGGGTTGGTGGCCAGCACGCGCCGCTTGGTGGCCGCGTCGTCGATCAGCATGTCGATGCCGACGGTGCGCGCCGGGTCCAGGCGCTCCACCACGGCGACGGTGGTGATGTCAAAACCGAGCGGCGCGACCAGCGTGAGGGCCTGCGGCGAGGCGGAGGCGCCGGTTTCGATCCTGGCGCCCAGGTTCTTGAGCAGCTGCAGCAGTTCAGCGCGGCGCGAGGCCCGGGGCGAGACCCACACTGGTGGGAGTTCGTCCACCTGGGGAGCGGCTGGCTCGGCGGGCACCTGCATGGCGCCATCGGAATATCGGTAAAAGCCTTCACCCGTCTTGCGTCCCAGCATGCCGCCGGCCAGGCGCTGCGCGGTGATCACGCTGGGGCGGTAGCGGGCTTCTTCGTAGTATTGGTGGTAAATCGACTCCATCACCGGGTGGGAGACGTCGAGGGCGGTCAGGTCCATGAGCTCGAAGGGGCCCAGCTTGAAGCCGGCCTGGTCGCGCAGGATGCGGTCTATGGTGGCGAAATCGGTGACGCCTTCGCTGACGATGCGCAGCGCCTCGGTGCCGTAACCCCGGCCAGCGTGGTTCACGATGAAGCCCGGTGTGTCCTGCGCCTGCACAGGCGTATGGCCCATCTGCCGGGCGTATTGGCTGAGGCTTTCGCATACAGCCGGGCTTGTTTTCAGGCCCGCAATCACTTCGACCACTTTCATGAGCGGGACCGGGTTGAAGAAGTGAAAACCGGCCAGGCGTCCGGGGTGCTTGAGCCCTGCCGCGATGGCCGTTACCGACAGCGAGGATGTGTTGCTGGCCAGGACTGCACTTTCGGACACCAGGGCCTCCAGCTCCGCGAACAGCGCGCGCTTGACGTCCAGGCGCTCCACGATGGCCTCAACGACGAGGTCGCAGCCCGCCAGGTCGGCCAAAGTGCCGGCGAGCACCAGTCGATCTTTGTGCCCGGCGGCCGCGGCGGCTTCGAGGCGACCTTTCTCGACCAGCTTGTCCCATTGGATGCAGATGGCCTCGCGGGCCTTTTCAGCTGCGCCAGCCTGCGCGTCCATCAGCCTGACGGTGCTCCCCGCCTGCGCCGCGATTTGCGCTATGCCGCGTCCCATCGCACCGGTGCCAACTATTCCCACATTTGCAAAATTTACTTTCATGGGCGAATTATGGCTGAGCGTCTTTCGGCGAAGCCGCATGGCAAAATCCGGCCAGCCCATGAAATCCGCCGAGAAGTTTCTGAAATGCCTGCTTGGCGCTTTGCTGTTGGGGCTGGCCGCCAGCACTTCGGCCGCATCCCTGGGCCGCGTGCGCGGACCGGCCATTGTGGGCCGGCCCTTGGACCTCACGCTCTCCGCCCAACTGGACGGCACTGAAAATCCTTCTGCTGTCTGCCTGTCCGCTGAGGTGTTTTTCGGCGACAGCCAGGTTTCCCCCGGCAAGGTGCTTACCTCGGTCTCGCCGGGCGACGGTAGCGGTGAGGTCCTGGTCCGCATCCGCACGACGGTCGTGCTCGACGAGCCAGTCGTGACGCTGTACGCGCGCGAGGGCTGCCTGCAAAAGAATTCGCGAAGGTACGTCCTGCTGGCCGAGATGCTGGGCGACAACACCGGACCGGCGCCCTCAACCCTTCCGCAGGCGGCAGCTGTTGCGGCGGCAGCCCCAGCGCAGCCCGGCGCGGCAACGCCGACTCGCGCCGCCGCATCAAAAGCGAAGCCGCAAACCCGAGCTGGCACAGCGATGGCCTCTTCGCTGGCCGCGCCGCCTGGCCGCACCCCTGCCAAGGTGGCGGCTCCCGTGCCGGAGCGTAAATCGCGGGCTCGCCTGCAACTGGCCCCTGTTGATTTGTCCATCGAACGTGACCCTGTCCTTCGTTCGTCGCCGGAATTGCTGACGCTGCCAGCGGCCGATGCCCAGCAACGGGCCGCCGCGGCCGCGTTGTGGCAGGCGCTCAACGCCCAGCCGCAGGACATGGTGCGCGACAGCCAGCGCCTCAAGTCGCTGGAGTCCGATGTAGCCGCGATGCTGGCGCAAAGCCGCAAGACGGAACAGGCCGTGATGGAGCTGCGAGGGCAACTGGAGCAGGCGCGGCAGGAGCGTTATAGCAACTGGCTGGTGTATGGCCTGGGTGGTGTTTTGCTTCTCGCGCTGCTGGCGGTGGGGTGGTTATGGACGCGCAACCGGCGGTATGCGCTGCGCCTGAGTCCGTGGTGGGACGGGGAGGCCGGTCACGACAAGCCCAGCGAGTTTGCGGATGTCACGGGGCCGGCCTCCCGGTCCGCAGGTGTGATGCCGGCTCAAGGAGGCCAGCCGCATAACGCAGGGGTGGACCTGGACCTGGAAGCGCTTGATTTCGACAGTACGCGCAAGTTGCCCGCGGCCGGGCCGGCATCGCAGCAGGCCCGGCCGGCTGATGCTGCTGCGGACCGCCCCGAGTTCCTCCCAAGCCTGGGCGGTTTCAGCGGCATGCCCCGTATCGTCAATGCCGAAGAGCTTTTTGATGTGCAGCAGCAGGCGGACTTTTTCGTGTCGCTGGGCCATCCCGACAAGGCGGTGGACGTGCTGCGGCTGCACATCACGGACAACGTGGAGACGAGCGCGCTGGTCTACCTGGACTTGTTCGACCTATACCACAGCCTGGGCCGCAAGGACGACTACGATGCACTGCGCAAGGAGTTCCACCGCATGTTCAATGCCCAGGTGCCGGCCTTCGACGACTATGCGATGGACACGCACGGCCTGGAGTTCTACGTCTCAGCCCTTACGCGCATCGAGTCGCTGTGGCCCACGCCCAAGGTGCTGGACGTGCTGGAAGAGTCGATCTTTCGCAAACCCGATTCGCGCAGCGAGGTTTTCAGCCTTGCGGCTTACCGCGAACTGCTGTTGCTGCACTCCATCGCGAAGAAGATCATTGCCCGGCCCGTAGCCGCCGGGGAGGATGCCGCTGCGCAGGCGCCTGTTCTGCCCACCCAGCCGCAAGCGAGCAGCTTCGGCCCGACCAACATCCTGCCTTTGTCCGCCCGGCTCCAGGAAATGCCGCCGCCGCTTCCTGTGGCTCTTCCCGTTGCGGTGGCTCCCGGCTTCTCCACTGAAATTGCGCCGAGCACCGACCTGACGCGACCACCCGTTTCGCCGCGGCTGGGATTGGATATTGACCTGAGTCAGGGAGTCGACGAGGCTCTTGCACCGCTGCCGGCGATTGCGGTGGCGGGCCTGCCACCCGAAGCCGGGGATTTCAGCAACCTTATCGAATTCGACCTCGACGCTCCGCCCCCGAAGGCTTAGGAGGGGCTGCTTTAGGTGCGGCGCGCCGCCTCAGCGCCGCACTTGCAGGGCGCCTGGATTCACGATGTTGGTAGGCGTGCCCTTGATGAAATTGACGACGTTGTCAAAAGCCGCGCCAAAGTAGAGCTCGTAGCTGTCTTGTTCCACATAGCCGATGTGCGGCGTGCAAATGCAGTTTTCGAGGCGAAGCAGGGCATGGCCCTGCAAGATGGGCTCGGATTCAAACACGTCGATCGCCGCCAGGCCGGGGCGGCCGCGGTTGAGTGACGCAATCAGCGCCTCGGGCTCTATGAGTTCGGCGCGCGAAGTGTTGACCAGCAGGGCGGTGGTCTTCATGCGCGACAGGTCTTCCAGTGTCACGATGCCCCGGGTTTCGTCGTTCAGGCGCAGGTGCAGGCTCAGCACGTCGCTTTGCTCAAAAAACTCGGCCTTGCTTGCCGCGACTTCATAGCCGTCGGCCTGGGCCCGTTCGCGTGAGGCGTCGCGGCCCCAGATGATGACCCGCATGCCGAAAGCCCGGCCATAGCCGGCGACGATTTGCCCGATCTTGCCGTAGCTCCAGATGCCCAGCGTCTTGCCTTTGAGGACGGTGCCTATGCCGAAATTAGGCGGCATGGAGGCTGATTTGAGGCCGGCCTGCTGCCAGGCGCCGTGCTTGAGGTGGGCCACGTAATGCGGGATGCGGCGCGTGGCGGCCATGACCAGCGCCCAGGTCAATTCTGCGGGTGCCGTGGGCGAGCCGGTGCCCTCGGCCACCGCGATGCCACGTTCGGTGCAGGCCGCAACGTCGATGTGCCCTCCGACGCGGCCGGTCTGCACGATCAGCTTGAGTTTGGGCAGTTTTTCGATGACCTGGCGATTGAGCTGGGTCCGTTCCCGGATAAGGACGATGACGTCGGCATCCTTAAGCCTGACGGACAGCTGTCCTATGCCTTTGACGGTGTTGGTGTAGACCTTGGCGGGATAGGCCTCCAATTTGGCAGCGCAGTTCAGTTTTCGCACTGCGTCCTGGTAGTCGTCGAGGATCACAATATTCATGCCGATATTGTGCCTGCAAGATTTTTCTTCCTTGCGGGAAGGGCTACCCGAACGTACTCATTTTGTATCGCCAGGAAACCTGCTGCGGTATTTCAGTCTGGCGGCCGCGCGCCGCGCAGGCTCATGGGCCTTTGCCGCAGGGGGGCAAGGGTGGGCGGGGCTTACTGTTTACTGCAGCGCGGCCTCGCGCTGGGCCATGCGATCAAGCTCCGCGCAGACGTCGGCCATGCGGCCCGAGATGACCATGCGGCCGGCGCAGGTCGGGCCGACATTGGCGTCGAATTCGCGCACGATGCGCAGGCGGCTGGGCGCAGGGCGTTTAGGCATGGCCTTGCCGGCTGGGGTGGTTTCGCGCAGGGCCGCGGCGGCACCCGAAGAAAAAGGCAATGCCAGCTGGCCGTTTGCGCGCTGGGCACGGGCAGGGGCGGAATATCGGCCGGACCTGGTTGCGGGGACAAACCAGGCTGCCAGCGCCTGCGCGGGAGCCAGCAGGATGGACAGAAGGGGTGAGTGTGAAAAACTGACGATTCCCATGATGAACTCCTGTATGAGAGAGGTTTACACAGGCAGGATTTCGAACCGGCAAAGAGACTGGGCCGGCGGGGCCGCGCACCAGGGTGTTGGCCGCAACGGCCAAACGCCCGCCACCTGGTGCGTGGCCGGATCAACGGGTTACATCAGCATGGTGTTGCGTATCAAGCCGACAGCCAGGCCTTCGAGTTCAAACGGCTCACCGGGCTCGACCACAATGGTTTTGAAGTCGGGGTTTTCGGGCAAGAGCTCAATAAGATTCTTGTTACGGCGAAAGCGCTTGACGGTGACTTCATCACCCAGGCGGGCCAYGACGATCTGGCCGTTCTTGGCTTCCTTGGCCTGTTTGACGGCCAGCAGGTCGCCGTCCATGATGCCGATGTCGCGCATGCTCATGCCGCGAACCTTGAGCAGGTAATCGGGCTGGCGCTGGAACAGGCCGCTTTCAAAATAATAGGTTTGTTCGATATGTTCCTGCGCGAGAATCGGGCTGCCAGCAGCAACCCGCCCTACCAGAGGTAGGGCGAGTTGGGCCAGGCTTTGCAACGGCAGGGAAAACTGTTTGGTGCGCGATTCGTTGATGGAGCGCAGAGTGTCGCCGCGCAGGCGTATGCCGCGGGAAGTGCCGCTGACGAGTTCAATGACGCCTTTGCGGGCGAGGGCCTGCAGGTGTTCTTCGGCGGCATTGGCGGATTTGAAACCCAGTTCGTTGGCGATTTCGGCGCGGGTGGGTGGTGCGCCGGTGCGTGCGATGGCGCTCTGGATCAGTTCAAGGATTTGTTGCTGGCGCGCCGTGAGCTTGGGGCCTTCGGAGGGAAAATGCGGAAAATCGGCGAGGATGCTCATGGCGGGACTCCTTGGTTCTCAGTCAGGTCTGGGTGAACAGCGGTTCGTAGCCCGTGACCTGTTTTAATATCCAGTACCTGTATTTTCATCCAGTTTTTAAAAGATTGCAAGACCACTTTCCATGCACCCTCAAAATATTGTGATTCTGGGCACCGGCGGCACCATTGCCGGGCGGGCAGCCAGTGCGTCGGATAACATCGGCTACACCGCCGCCCAGGTGGGTGTCGAGGAACTGCTCGCCGCTGTCCCGGCTGTGGCGCAAGCCGGCTCGGTGCTTACGGAGCAGGTCACGCAGGTCGACAGCAAGGACATGAGTTTTGCGGTGTGGGGCAAGCTGGCAGAGCGCGTGAGCCATTTCCTGGCGCAAGCGGATGTTCAGGGCATCGTCATCACGCATGGAACCGATACGCTTGAAGAGACCGCTTTTTTTCTGCAGGCGCTGCTCGCGCCAGCCAAGCCGGTAGTTCTGACCTGCGCGATGCGGCCAGCCACGGCCCTGGTTCCCGATGGGCCTCAAAACCTGCTTGACGCGGTGGCAGTGGCGCGGCATGCAGGCGCGCGGGGCGTGGTCGCGGTGTGCGCGGGCGTCATCCATGGCGCTGCGGATGTACAGAAAGTGCATACCTACCGGCTCGACCCTTTCAGTTCGGGCGACGCCGGCCCCATAGGGTACGTGGAGGAGGGGCAACTCCGGTTGCTGCGAAACTGGCCGCAAGCCCAAGCCGGTCGTGCGCAGGCCGCCGCCCAAAGCATCGCCAGCCTGGCGGGAGCCGCCGCCGTGCCTCGGGTAGAAATCATCATGAATTACGCCGGAGCCGGCGGCGCTGTCGTTCGGGCTCTGCAGGCAGAGGGCGTGCAGGGTCTGGTGGTGGCAGGAACCGGCAACGGCAGCCTGCACCATGAGCTGGAGGCGGCCTTGCTCAAGGCCCAGGCTGCGGGCATCCAGGTGGTTCGCGCAAGTCGCTGCGTCGCAGGGCGGGTGTTGCCGACGCCTGCCGACGCGATACCGGGTTCCGAAGGCTTGAGTCCGGTCAAGGCCAGGGTTCAGCTGATCCTGCAACTGCTGGCCTGAGCCTCTCGGGCCAGCCGCGCAGGCGGGCCTGGCTTCGAACAATCCATTCCTTGACCACGCGGACCTCCCATGCAAACCCCGTACGAACTCGGCAACCAGAACCAGACCACCACCTGGGAAGCCTGCATCCGGTTTTATGAAGCGCTGGCGCTGCGTCATCCCGCCGTCCTGCAGTTCTCGCAGATTGGTGTTTCTGATGCCGGCATACCCATTCATGCGGGCATCGTGAGCGCAGACGGCGTGTTTGATCGTGAACGCATCCGGCAAGCCGGACGTGCCGTCTTTTTCAACAACAACGGCATACACCCCGGCGAGCCCGAAGGCATAGACGCCTGCATGGCTCTGGTGCGTGATTTATGCCTGGACCCCGCGCGACTGGCCGCGCTGGGCGGCACGGTTTACCTGTTCATCCCGGTCTACAACGTCGATGGCAGCTGCAACCGCGGCGATACCAGCCGCGCTAACCAGGACGGCCCCGAGTCCTTCGGCTTTCGCGGCAACAGCCTGCACCTGGACCTGAACCGCGACTTCATCAAGTGCGACAGCCTCAACGCACAGCTGTTCAACCGGTTCTTCACCRCCTGGGACCCGGATGTGATGGTCGATACCCACACCTCCAACGGTGCGGACTACAGCTACACCATGACGCTGATCCACACCCAGGCTGACAAGCTGGGCGGCGAACTGGGCACTTTCCTGCGGGAAAGCATGTTGCCGGTGATCTATCGCGGCATGGAAGCGCGCGGCTGGCCGACCTGTCCCTACGTGAACCCGGTGCACGAGAGTCCGGACCAGGGGATTGCCGACTTCCTGGAGGTGCCCCGCTTCTCGACGGGCTACGCGGCGTTGAACCACACCATAGGGTTTATGCCCGAAACCCACATGCTCAAGCCCTTCAAGGATCGCTATGAGTCCATGCGCGCGCTGCTGGACGTCACGCTGGCGTTCACAGTGGCGAATGCGCCGCAGATCCAGGCGCTGCGAGGGCAGGCGCGGCAGGCGGCGCGCGGCAGGACCCATTGGCCTGTGCGCTGGAAGATCGATGAGAACCGCCGCTCACGCCTGCGCTTCAAAGGCTATGCCGCGGTGCACTTGCCCAGCCTGCTAGGCAATTACCAGCGCCTGGCCTACGACAGGGACCAGCCCTGGGAGCAGGAAATCGATTACTTCACCCACTTCGCCGAGGAGGCCGTGGTGCGCGCGCCGAAGGCCTACGTGGTCCCGCAGGCCTGGCGCGCGGTGGTTGAGCGGCTGGCGTGGAACGGCGTACGCATGGAGCGCCTCGTTGCTGCCCGTACGGTGCAGGCACAGGTGAGCCGCATCCAGAGTGTGAAGAGCCGGCCTGGTGCTTATGAGGGCCATATGTTCCACGATGAGATCACGCTGGAAACAAGTCTGCAGACCGTGGAACTGCAGGCCGGTGACTGGTGGGTGCCGCTGGACCAGGACAAGGCGCGTTACGCCGTCGAAACCCTGGAGCCGCAGGCGCATGACAGCTTCTTCCGCTGGGGATTTTTCAACAGCATCCTCGAAAAGAAGGAACACTTCTCGGACTATGTGTTCGAAGACATGGCGCTGCAGCTGCTCAAGGACGAGCCCGAACTGCGCGCGCGCTTCGAGCAGTGGAAGGCCGCCAATCCGCAACTGCTGTCCGACCCGAAACAGGTGCTGGGTTTTATCTTCGAGAACTGCGCGCAGTATGCCGAGCCGCAATGGCGGCGCTACCCGGTGCTGTCGATTTTTTAGAGCGCCATGAAAAAAGCCGTCGCAAGGACGGCTTTTTTGTGGGTCCGCAAGCTGCTTAAGCGGACAGGGCCTCGAAAGCCCGTGCGGTGATCTGGTCGACCGTGCCCATGCCGCTGATGGCACGGTATTTGGGCGCCGCGTCGGGTGCGACCTTGGACCAACTTGAGTAATAGTCCACCAGCGGACGGGTCTGGGCGCTATAGACCTCCAGCCGCTTGCGCACGGTTTCTTCCTTGTCGTCTTCGCGCTGGATCAGCGGCTCGCCGGTCACGTCGTCCTTGCCTTCAACCTTGGGTGGGTTGAACTTGACGTGGTAGGTGCGGCCCGAGGCGGGATGCGAGCGGCGTCCGCTCATGCGCTCGATGATGGCCTCAAACGGCACATCGATCTCCAGCACGTAATCGAGCCTGACACCGGCCGATTTCATCGCGTCGGCCTGGGGGATGGTGCGCGGAAAACCGTCGAACAGAAAGCCTTTGCTGCAATCGGCCTGGGCGATGCGCTCTTTCACGAGGTTGATGATCAGGTCGTCGCTGACCAGCGCGCCGGCATCCATGATTTTTTTGGCTTCAATGCCGAGGGGAGTGCCGGCTTTGACGGCGGCGCGCAACATGTCGCCGGTGGAAATCTGGGGAATGCCGTACTTCTGGCAGATGAAGGTCGCTTGCGTCCCCTTGCCCGCGCCAGGCGCGCCCAACAAAATTAGTCTCATGGATGTCCTCGGATTTTATGAATTCGTGAAGTCAGCCCCGGGCCGGCGCGCGCCAGTTAGCCGCTGGGGTTGCTTGGGACAGGTGTGGAGGGCTGCCAACACGTCCTGCAGGCCTCCCACTTGCGTTTTTCCCAAGGATAGCATGCACCCCTGACAGCACCTTACAGGAAGGGGCTTCGGGACGGAGTGCGCACTCAGGAAAACAGCTTGCGGGCGCGGTCCAGGTCTTCGGCCGTGTCAACACCCGGGCCCGGTGCATCGTCAGTGATGTGTACCGCAATGCGGTGGCCGTGCCAAAGGGCGCGCAGCTGTTCAAGTTGCTCCAACTGCTCCAACGGTGCCTGGGGAAGACGGGGAAATTCCCTTAAAAAGCCCACGCGGTAGCCATAGATGCCGACATGCCGAAGCGGCTTGGGCAGTTTGCTGCCGGCTTCCCACCAGGCCTGGCCGGCAAAGTCGCGGCCCGCCGGAATGGGCGAGCGGCTGAAGTACAGCGCGGTGTGGCGGGCGTCGAGCACGACCTTGACCACGTTCGGATTCTGCAGGTCCGCGAGCTGCCCTATCGAGTGCGCGGCGGTGCTCATGGCACAGTCCGGCCGCTCGTTGAGCAATCRCGCCACGGCGTTGATCAAGGCCGGGTCTATCAGGGGTTCGTCACCCTGGACGTTGACCACGATGTCTTCATCACCCAGGCCCAGCACGCCGCAGGCTTCAGCGAGCCGGTCGCTGCCGCTGGGATGGTCCACGCGGGTCAGCACGGCTTTGACGCCGAAGGCCGCGCATTTTTCAATGATCTCGTTGCTGTCGGTCGCGACGACGGTGCGCAAGGCCGCGCTCCGCATGGCGCGCTGCGCCACACGCACGACCATGGGCGCGCCGCCGATGTCGGCCAGCGGTTTGTTGGGCAGGCGGGTGGAGGCCAGCCGGGCAGGGATCAGGACGGTGAAGCTCACAGCCCGAGCTCTTCGTCTGTCAAGGTACGGGCTTCGTTCTCAAGCAAGACGGGCAGGCCGTCGCGCACGGGGTAAGCCAGTCGGGCGCTGCGGGAGACGAGTTCCTGTTTTTCCCGGTCGTAATCGAGCGGGCCTTTGGTCACTGGGCAGACCAGCAGTTCAAGCAATTTGGTGTCCATGCTTCGATGGTAATGGAGAAAGCCGCGGGGCCAGCAACGCGTCAAAGGCGGCGAAAAAGGCCGGTTCCGGCGTAAACACCAGGGGCACCGCCAGCAGCTTCAGCCCGGCCGCGGCCGGCAGGGCAAACAGCTTGACGGCGTCTTTCTCGGTGCAGAGCACGGTGCGTCCCTGCAGCCCGGCCAGGTCGGTATCGCTGAATGCATGGTGGTCGGGCAGGGCGATGGCAGCTTCCAGCACGAGGCCGCGATCCTCCAGCATGCCGAAAAATGCCTGCGGGTTGGCAATGCCCGCCAACGCTGTCACCGGGCGGCCGCGCAAACCGTCCAGCGCGACTTGTTCGCCGCGAGCCGACCAGGCGTCATCGGCCAACTGCCGGCTGGATCTGAAGCCCTCGAAGGCGGGGTGCCGGCCGGTGTGCAGCACAAGGTCCAGGCCCTGTTGCCTGCGGGAAGGCCACGGTTCGCGCAGCGGGCCCGCCGGCAGCAGCCAACCGTTGCCCGTGCCACGGTCGTCGAACGCGGCGATCTCGATGTCGCGCTGCAAAGCGTAGTGCTGCAGGCCGTCATCGCAGAGCACCACCGCGATTTCGGGGTGGGCGGCGAGCAAGGCCCGCAGGGCTTGCGTGCGCTGCCTGGCAACAAACACCGGCACACCCGTAAGCCTATGGATCAGGGCCGGCTCGTCACCGGTCTGCGCAGGCGATGCGGTGGGCGTGACCTCTATGCAATCGGACGCTGTGCGCCCATAGCCGCGCGACACGACGCCGACCGCTACCCGCTGCGCCTGCAGGTGCCTGACGAGGGCGATCACCAAAGGGGTTTTGCCCGCGCCGCCGGCGATCACATTGCCGATCACCACGACGGGAACCTTGAAGCGCTCTGACCGCAGGATGCCGCGGCGGTACAGGGTACGGCGCAGGCGCACCAGCAGGCCGTAGCACTGCGCCAGCGGCCAGAGCACGCACGCCAGCACCCCGCGGGAGAGCCAGGCGTTTTGCAGAAGGTGTTTCACGGCCGTTGTGCGCGCAAGGGCGGCTGTTGGGCCAGGAAAGCCGGGCGCTTATTTCGCCCCGGCCATCGCGGCGCTCTGGGTGGCAAAGGTGATCTGGGTGAGGCCCTGGCGGCGCGCCGCTTCCATGACGGTGATGACCGCCTGGTGCGTGGCGCTGGCGTCGGCGCTGATGATGATGACGCTTTCCTTGCCGGCCTTGGCCGCCTCGGCCAGCGCGGCGCCCAGCACCTCTATGCCCCGGCCTTCGACCAGGGTCTTGTTGACCATGTATCGGCCGTCGCTGCTTACCGCGACGATGACCTCCTTGGGATAGTCACGCTGCTGTTCCGCGTCCGCCACCGGCAGCTTGACCTGCAGCTCGGTGAACTTGCTGTAGGTGGTGGACAGCATCAGGAAGATGAGCACCACGAGCAGCACGTCGATGAAGGGGATCAGGTTGATCTCCGGCTCGTCGTGGGGGTGAGGACGGAAATTCATTTGCGCAGGGTGTTGAGATGACGCACAAAGCGCTCGGCCGCCAGCTCCATGGTCAGCAGGTAGCCATCCACGCGGGCCCGGAAATAGCGCCAGAAGATCAGCGCCGGGATGGCAACCATCAGGCCGAAAGCGGTGTTGTAAAGCGCAATCGAAATACCCTGTGCGAGTTGCGCCGGGTTACCGCCCGCGCCGCTGACGCCGCCACCCTGGGAGCCGAATATTTCAATCATGCCGATCACGGTGCCCAGCAGGCCCAGCAGCGGGGCGGCGGAGGCGATGGTTGCCAGGGCCGCCAGGTAGCGCTCCAGCTTGTGCGCAGCTTGCCGCCCGGCGCCTTCCAGGATGGAGCGCAGGTCGTCCTCGCTGATGCGCGGGTTGGTGTTCAGCGCGCGGAAACCACTGGCCAGAACTTCGCCGAGCACCGAATTCTGTTCAAGTTGTGCCACGACGTCCGGCGAAGGGACGGAAGCGCGCGAAACGGTGATGGCTTCGTCAAGCAGTTTGGGAGGGGCGACTTTGCGGATTTTGAGGCTGGTGAAACGCTCGATAACCAGGGCAAGAGCCAAGACGGAACAGGCAACCAAGGGCCAGATCGGCCAGCCTGCGGCTTGTATGATCGAAAACAATGCACATCTCCAAGCAGATAATTTGTGGTGGATTATGGCTTAGAGATACTGCGGCACCGACCGATGCGCGGCACATCGCTCATGAATGTTTTCAAGATGCTGTTTTTGTCGGACATAGCCCACAGAACTTGTGGATAACTTTGTGAGCAAGTAAGGGCGGTGCGTCCGCCAAGCCGCGCCAGATCGTGCATATGACAGAACGATGAAAATTTGAGCAGAATTAAGTTATTGAAAATCAATGAGTTACACGAATTCATCGCGCCGTCCGCAGGAAACCGGGTATTCCGACCACGCAGGACGGCGCTCTGTGGAGTACTACCCTTGGCAAATCAAGGGGTTTAGCGGTGTTTGAGCCGGCTGCGCGTCCCGAGCGAGCTTTTCCGGCGGGCCGCGAAGGCGGTGTGCGCATCTGGCCGGTGGGCTCCCTGTTGCGCGCGATTGCGGACAGTCTCGAGGCGCGCTTCAACCCTGTCGCGGTGGGAGGCGAGATCAGCGGCTTCTCGCGGGCCGCCAGCGGGCACTGCTACTTTTCGCTTAAGGACGAGCAAGGGCAAATCCGCTGCGCCATGTTTCGGCGAGCGGCTGGCTTGCTTGACTTCGCCCCCTGCGACGGCCAACTGGTGGAATTGCGCGGTCGCCTGGGTGTCTACGAGCCACGCGGCGAACTGCAACTGGTGGTGGAGTCCATGCGACAGGCCGGGCAGGGCAACCTGTTTGAGCAGTTCCTGCAGCTCAAGGCCAAGCTGGAGGCCGAAGGCCTTTTTGATTCCGGCCGGAAACGCCCCTTACCCCTGTTGCCGCGCGCGATCGGCCTGGTCACTTCCCTGGGTGCTGCAGCCCTCCATGACGTTGTGAGCGCGCTGCAGCGGCGCGTTCCGCATATTCCCGTGGTGATCTACCCGGCAAGCGTGCAGGGCGCGCAGGCCGCGGGCGAATTGCGCGAGGCCCTGAACAAGGCTTTTCAGAGGCGCGACCAGGACCGGGTTGACGTTTTGCTGCTGGTGCGCGGCGGCGGCGCGATGGAAGACCTCTGGGCCTTCAATGATGAACAGCTTGCGAGAGCCATTGTGGGCTCGCCGGTGCCGGTAATCAGCGGTGTCGGCCACGAAACCGACTTCACGATTGCCGATTTCTGCGCCGATGTGCGCGCGCCTACCCCTACCGCCGCGGCCGAATTGTGCGCCCAGCCGCAAAGCCTCTGGCTCAGTGCGCTGGACCTGGCCTGGTCGCGCCTGCAAAACGGCGTGAACCGGCAGTTGCAGTCGCACAACCAGCGGCTGGACTGGGCGGCGTCCCGCGTCAGCCGGCCCTCCCACCTGGTCACTCGCCAACATGCCCGCCTGGCCGGACTGGGGCAAGGCCTGAATCACGCCATGCGCTCGGCCTTGCAGCACGAACGGCTCAGGCTGCAGTCCCTGGCGAGCGATTTTCCGCGCGAAGTCGAGGGCAGTTTGCGGCGCGGCCGGCAGCGGCTGGAGCGCGCGCAGCTGCGGCTGGAGTTGCTGGATCCCAAGCTGGTCCTCAAGCGAGGTTATGCCTGGCTGGCCGACCTGCAAGGGCAACCGATCACCAGCCCGGAGAGCACGCACCAGGGCCAGCCCGTACGCGCTACCCTTGCCGGCGGCGAGGTCGATTTGACCGTCACGGCGCGCAGGCTGATTTAGTTTTTACAATGGTCCGGACAGTGTTTGCAACCGCGTTCACAATCGTCCAACAACAGTTTATTCATCACCACGAGGAAAATCATGGAACACAAGCTCCCACCACTCCCTTACCCAATCGACGCATTGGCGCCGCATTACAGCCAGGAAGCCTTTGAGTACCACCATGGCAAGCACCACAACGCCTATGTGGTGAACCTCAACAACCTGCAAAAAGGCACCGAGTTCGAATCCATGACGCTCGAAGAGATCGTCAAAAAATCCAGCGGCGGCGTCTACAACAACGCGGCCCAGATCTGGAACCACACCTTTTTCTGGAACTGCATGAAGCCCGCCGGCGGCGGTGAGCCCGGCGGCGCGTTGGCTGCGGCCATCAACGCCAAATTCGGCTCCTACGCCGCCTTCAAGGAAGCCTTTGTCAAATCCGCCGTGGGCAATTTCGGCTCCGGCTGGACCTGGCTGGTCAAGAAAGCTGACGGCACCGTGGACATCGTCAACACCGGCCCGGCCGGCACCCCGCTGACCACTGCTGACAAGGCCCTGCTGACGGTGGATGTCTGGGAACACGCCTACTACATTGATTACCGCAACCTGCGTCCCAAGTTCGTGGAAACCTTCCTGTCCAACCTGGTCAACTGGAGCTTCGCGGAAGCCAACTTCGCCTGATTGGCGTTTACGGCGCATCCAGCGCCTGCAAAAAAGCCGGCTTGAAGCCGGCTTTTTTGTTTTGGGTGAACGGAAGAATCAGCGCCTGGCTTCAAAAAAGGGGCCGCCCAGCTTGCTGCCGGCCTTGATGCCTTTTTTGGCGAACCAGCCTTTGTTCATTTCCAGCACATAACGCACCGGCTGGGCCGAGCAATGGGCGTCCGTGGTCTGTGGTTTCATGTCGGCCAGATTCACGATGGTGCCGTCGTCCGCCACAAAGGCCGCCGTCAGGGGCAGCAGGGTGTTTTTCATCCAGAAACATTGCTGGCTGGCCTGCTCGAACACGAAGATCATGCCTTCCTGCTGCGGCATCTCCTTGCGAAACATCAGGCCGATTTGCCGCTGCTCGGGCGTGAGGGCGACCTGTGCATCAATCAGGTGCATGCCGGCCGACAGCTTGACGCGCTGCAGGTTCATCTGCGGGCCATCCTGGGACCAGGCGCATAGGGGGGAGAACAGGGCGGCCAGGGCAAAAGCGCCGGCCAGGGCCCGAAATGCCTTGCCCAAAGAGAAGGCGCCAGGGGTTGGAAACATAGAATCACCACGCATGAAGTTGACCTGCCAGCATAAACGACGCGCATAAAAAATGCCCGCACGCGGCGGGCATTCTGACCGAAGTCACCAGGAATTTACTTCTTGGCTTCAGCTTTCTTGGCGGCAGCGGCTTCAGCCTTTGCCTTCTTGGCAGCAGCTGCTTCGGCCTTCTTGGTAGCTGCGGCTTCTGCCTTTGCTTTCTTTTCAGCAGCGGCTTTTTCTTTCTTGGCGGCCTTGGCGGCAGCTTTTTCTTCCTTGGTCATCTTGGCTGGCTTGGCAGCTGCGGCAGGAGCAGCTGCAGGCGCTGGAGCAGCTGCGGCAGCAGGAGCGGAAGCAGGCTTGGCAGCGGGAGCTTGTGCGTATGCACCAACAGCGAAGAGGCCAGCGATCAGAGCAGCGAGGATTTTGTTCATTTGGAATTTCCTTGAAAACGTTATTGGAAAAAATACCCCGAACTTCTCGGAGGCCCTTCCGTAACGGAGCCCCTTCACCGGCCGTTGACACAAGCCCCCAAATTCTTTTGCTCTCTGGTTTTAAGGCTAGAATTTAGGGGTTTTTACCTAACAGCTACACGGGGTAGCTATCCTCGCTTCAGCCCTCACCGGAGACTTTTCTACATGTACCAGCACATCAAGGTGCCTGCCCAAGGCAAAAAAATCACTGTCAACGCCGACAACTCCCTGAACGTGCCTGACGAACCCGTCATCCCGTTCATCGAGGGCGACGGCACCGGTGCCGACATCACGCCGGTCATGTTGAAAGTGGTCGATGCTGCTGTTGCCAAGGCCTATGGCGGCAAGAAGAAAATCCACTGGATGGAAGTCTACGCCGGTGAAAAGTCCACCAAGGTCTACGGCCCCGACGTGTGGCTGCCCGAAGAAACCCTGCATGCCGTGCGCGACTACGTCGTCTCGATCAAGGGCCCGCTGACGACGCCCGTGGGCGGCGGCATCCGCAGCCTGAACGTCGCGCTGCGCCAGGAACTCGACCTCTACGTCTGCCTGCGCCCCATCCAGTACTTCGCGGGCGTTCCTTCCCCCGTCAAAGAGCCGCAGAAGACCAACATGGTCATCTTCCGTGAAAACTCGGAAGACATCTACGCCGGCATCGAATTCGAATCCGGCAGCGACAAGGCTAAAAAGCTCATCAAGTTCCTGCAGGACGAGATGGGTGTCAAGAAGATCCGTTTCCCGAACACCTCGGGCATCGGCATCAAGCCCGTTTCCAGCGAAGGCACCGAGCGCCTGGTTCGCAAGGCCATCCAGTACGCCATCGACAACGACAAGCCCAGCGTGACCATCGTGCACAAGGGCAACATCATGAAGTTCACCGAAGGCGGCTTCCGTGACTGGGCCTACGCCCTGGCCAAGAAGGAATTCGGCGCGGTGGAAATCGACGGCGGCCCTTGGATGAAGTTCAAGAATCCGAAGACCGGCAAGGAAATCACCGTCAAGGACAGCATCGCCGATGCCTTCCTGCAGCAAATCCTGCTGCGCCCCGCTGAATACAGCGTGATCGCCACCCTGAACCTGAACGGCGACTATGTCTCCGACGCGTTGGCGGCCCAGGTCGGCGGCATCGGCATCGCCCCCGGCGCCAACCTGAGCGACACCGTCGCCATGTTTGAAGCCACCCACGGCACGGCGCCCAAGTACGCCGGCAAGGACTATGTCAACCCGGGCTCCGAGATTCTCTCGGCCGAGATGATGTTGCGCCACATGGGCTGGACCGAGGCTGCCGACCTGATCATCAGCTCGATGGAAAAATCCATCGAGTCCAAGAAGGTCACTTATGACTTCGCGCGCCTCATGGAAGGCGCAACGCAAGTCAGCTGCTCCGGCTTCGGCCAGGTCATGATCGACCACATGTAAAGCAGCGGGCCCAGCCCTCTATTTTGAAGCCGCCCGGGAGTAATCCCGAGGCGGTTTTTTCATGTCCGCGAAATAAGCAAAAAATCACGCTTGAATGTCTCGTTCCCGCCACCAATTTCCCTATCCGGCGCACTGGGCTATATCGGTGGCTAGAATGAATTCCATGGCAACCAAGTCTCCCAAATCCCCCAGTTCTCCGGCGCAGCCGCCAGCCCCCGCCGTCAGGCCGGACAACGGCGTCGGAGGGGATTCGGTCGTGCTGGAGCGCCGCCCGCAAAAAACCAAGCCACCGCAGATGTACCAGGTGGTTCTCCTCAACGACGATTACACCCCGATGGAATTCGTGGTGGTGGTCATCCAGGAGTTTTTCAACAAGGACCGCGAAACCGCCACGCAAATCATGCTGAAGATCCACCTGGACGGCAAAGGCGTCTGCGGGGTTTTCTCCAAGGATGTGGCCGCCACCAAGGTCGACCAGGTCACCGAAGCCGCCCGCAAGAACGGCCATCCGCTGCAGTGTGTCAGCGAGCCCATTGAATAATCGCGAATCCGGCCAATATTTGAACTATCAGTCAGTTAAGTTAACCCAAGCAAGCCGAAAGGAAGATCAATGATTGCCCAGGAACTAGAAGTCAGCTTGCACATGGCGTTTGTCGAGGCGCGTCAGCAGCGCCACGAGTTCATCACCGTTGAGCACCTCCTGCTTGCCTTGCTGGACAACCCCAGTGCCGCCGAAGTGCTGCGCGCGTGCTCCGCGAATGTCGACGATTTGCGCAAATCGCTTGCCAATTTCATCAAGGACAACACCCCGCAGGTCGCGGGCACCGACGACGTCGACACGCAGCCCACGCTGGGCTTCCAGCGCGTGATCCAGCGCGCCATCATGCACGTGCAGTCCACCGGCAACGGCAAGAAGGAAGTCACCGGCGCCAACGTGCTGGTCGCCATCTTTGGCGAAAAAGACTCGCATGCCGTGTATTACCTCCACCAGCAGGGCGTCACCCGCCTGGATGTGGTGAACTTCATCGCTCACGGCATCAAGAAGAGCGACCCCCCCGAGCCCGCCAAGGCCGGTGAGAGCGCGGCCGAGAACGAAGAGGGCGCCGAGAAGAACGAAAAGGCTTCTCCGCTGGAGCAATTCACCGTCAACCTGAACCAGCTCGCCAAGGACGGCAAGATCGACCCGCTGATCGGCCGCCAGTACGAAGTCGAGCGCGTCATCCAGATCCTCTGCCGCCGCCGCAAGAACAACCCGCTGCTGGTGGGTGAAGCCGGTGTGGGCAAGACCGCCATCGCCGAGGGCCTGGCCTGGCGCATCACGCAAAAAGACGTGCCCGAAATCCTGGCCGAAGCCAATGTCTACTCGCTGGACATGGGCGCCTTGCTCGCGGGCACCAAATACCGCGGCGATTTCGAGCAGCGCCTGAAGGGCGTGCTCAAGGCGCTGAAGGACAAGCCCAACGGCATCCTCTTCATCGATGAAATCCACACCCTGATCGGCGCCGGTGCGGCCTCGGGCGGCACGCTGGACGCGTCCAACCTGCTCAAGCCCGCGCTCAGCTCGGGCCAGCTCAAGTGCATTGGCGCGACCACTTTCACCGAGTATCGCGGCATCTTCGAAAAAGACGCGGCCCTGTCGCGCCGTTTCCAGAAGGTCGACGTGGTCGAGCCCACGGTGCAGGAAACCGTGGAAATCCTCAAGGGCCTGAAGTCGCGCTTCGAAGAGCACCACAGCGTCAAGTACGCCGTGGCGGCCCTGCAGGCAGCGGCCGAGCTCAGTGCCAAGTACATCAACGACCGCCACCTGCCCGACAAGGCGATTGACGTGATCGATGAAGCCGGCGCCGCCCAGCGGATCCTGCCCGCGTCCAAGCGCAAGAAAACCATCAGCAAGGCCGAGGTCGAAGAGATCGTGGCCAAGATCGCCCGCATCCCGCCCGCCAACGTGTCCAACGACGACCGCGGCAAGCTGAAAACGCTGGAACGCGACCTGAAAAGCGTGGTGTTCGGCCAGGACAAGGCGCTGGACGTGCTCGCCTCCGCCGTCAAGATGGCGCGCTCGGGCCTGGGCAAGGACGACAAGCCTATCGGTTCCTTCCTGT
The DNA here is from genome assembly GCF_056402935.1 of Polaromonas sp. P3_B1. NCBI lineage: Bacteria > Pseudomonadati > Pseudomonadota > Betaproteobacteria > Burkholderiales > Comamonadaceae > Polaromonas > Polaromonas sp. P3_B1. The sequence goes on along the minus strand of NZ_JBFUGK010000044.1, from coordinate 20,018 downwards.
TCTCCGGCCCCACCGGCGTCGGCAAGACGGAAGCGGCCAAGCAACTGGCCTACATCATGGGCATTGAGCTGATCCGCTTCGACATGTCCGAGTACATGGAGCGCCATGCCGTGAGCCGCCTGATTGGCGCGCCCCCGGGTTACGTCGGTTTCGACCAGGGCGGCCTGCTGACCGAGGCCATCACCAAGAAGCCGCATGCCGTGCTGCTGCTCGACGAGATCGAAAAGGCGCATCCGGACATCTTCAACGTGCTGCTGCAGGTCATGGACCACGGCACGCTGACGGACAACAACGGGCGCAAGGCCGATTTCCGCAATGTCATCATCGTCATGACCACCAACGCCGGTGCCGAGACGATGAACAAGGCGACCATCGGCTTTACCAACCCGCGCGAGTCCGGCGACGAGATGGCCGACATCAAGCGCCTGTTCACGCCCGAGTTCCGCAACCGCCTGGACGCGACGGTGAGCTTCAAGGCGCTCGACGAGGCCGTCATCCTGCGCGTGGTCGACAAGTTCCTGCTGCAGCTCGAAACCCAGCTGGCCGAGAAGAAGGTCGAAGTCACCTTCACCGACACGCTGCGCAAGTACCTCGGCAAGAAGGGCTTTGATCCGCTGATGGGTGCGCGTCCGATGCAGCGCCTGATCCAGGACACGATTCGCCGCGCCCTGGCCGACGAGCTGCTGTTCGGCCGTCTGGTCGACGGCGGGCGCCTCACGGTCGATATGAAAGTGACGACTGACGAAAAAGGCGTGGAAACTGGCGAAGTCGAGCTCGACATTCAGCCCTTGCCCAAGAAAGAGGGCAAGGCCAAACCTGAAGCCGAGGCAGCCGAGACCAGCTGAGGCAGGCAGCCCAGGCGCTGATTTTTCAGCGCCTGCCTGAAGCAGGCATAAAGGCCGGTAGCATCGCGCTATCGGCCTTTTTTCATGTCCGCCAGCGCCGCCACCAACCCTTTCAGCCAGCCTTGACGCTTCCCGAACTCAGCTCCGAATGGAAAACCGGCCTTTCCGTGGCCTGGAGCGCCTATATCGCGGTGCTGTCCATCTGGATCGTGATGCAAAAGCGTGCCCCGGTGTCCACCATGAGCTGGATACTGTCGCTGGCCTTGCTGCCCTTCGCGGGCTTCGTTATCTATTACTTTCTCGGCCCCCAGCGCCTGAAAAAACAGCGTCTCAAGCGCCTGCGCAGCCGTGCCGGCGAGCGCGCGGGCGCGGACCTGGCCCTGCTGCGCGAGGCCGCCGAGAAGGCGCCCGCAGCCCTGCGGCAAATGGCGGCGCTGGGCACTGCCGCCTGCGGCCTGCCGGTGTCCAGCGCGACCTCGGTCAAGTTGCTCTCGGGCGGCGTGCGCACCTTTGACAGCATCTTCAAGGCGATTCGCGACGCGCGCGACCACGTCCACCTCGAGTACTACATCTTCGAGCCCGACCAGATCGGCACCTTGCTGCGCGACCTGCTGGTGCAAAAAGCCGGGCAGGGCGTCACCGTGCGCCTGCTGGTCGACGCGCTGGGCTCCAAACGCCTGGGTGGCAAATTTTTGGCGCCGCTGCTGGCCGCCGGGGGCCATGTCGCGTTTTTCCACGACACCCGTATAGGCCGGCGGCTGCGCCCGGTGACCAACTACCGCACCCACCGCAAGATCGTGGTCTGCGACGGCAGCATAGGCTTTACCGGCGGCGTCAATATCACCGACGAAGAAGACCGGCGCACCCGCCGCGACGCTTACCACGACGTGCACCTGCGCATTGAAGGCAGCGCCGTGCGCTGGCTGCAGACCACCTTCCTCGAAGACTGGGCCTACACCACCGGCAAGTCCCCCAACGACGGGCAGCGCGCCTCGCCGCAACTGCTGCCGCAGCTGCAGCCCGCGGCCGAAGCCGGCGACATCCCGGTGCAGATCGTCACCAGCGGGCCCGACACCACGCTGGAGCCCATACACCGCATGCAGGTCGCGGCCATCAATGCCTCCACTCAGCGCGCCTGGCTGACCACGCCGTATTTCGTGCCCGGCGAGCCGGCCCTGATGGCGCTCACCAGCGCCGCGCTGCGCGGCGTCGACGTGCGCCTGCTGCTGCCGCGCCGCAGCGACAGCCTGATCGTCAGCGCCGCCGCGCGTTCTTACTACGACGAGCTGATCGCCGCCGGCGTCCAGGTCTGGGAATACAAGGCCCGCATGCTGCATTCCAAGACCCTGGTGGTCGACGATAACTGCGCCATGGCCGGCACCGCCAATTTCGACAACCGCAGCTTCCGCCTGAATTTCGAGGTCATGGCCGTCGTCTACGGCCCAGCCCTGGCCGGGCCGCTGGCCGCCCAATTTGAAACTGACCTGCGCAGCGCGGCTGCCGTGCGCGCCAACAGGCCGCAGCGCTTCCTGATGCGGCTGGCCGACGCCACGGCGCGGCTATTCTCCCCCTTGCTTTAAATCCTTTCCGAGACGCTCCATGGCCTCGCACACCTTTCTCTGGCACGACTACGAGACTTTCGGCATCAACCCGCGGCGAGACCGGCCCGCGCAGTTCGCCGGCATACGCACCGACGCCGAGCTCAACGAAATCGGCGAACCCTTGATGCTGTATTGCAAGCCCGCCAGCGACTACCTTCCCGACCCGGAGTCCTGCCTGCTCACCGGCATCACGCCCCAGCTGTGCCTGGAGCGCGGCGTGGCCGAGCATGAATTCGCGGCCCGCATCGAGGCTGTGCTGGCCGAGCCCGGCACCATAGGCGTGGGCTACAACACCATCCGTTTTGACGACGAAGTCACGCGCCACCTGTTCTGGCGCAACCTGATAGACCCCTATGCGCGTGAGTGGCAGAACGACTGCGGCCGCTGGGATCTGCTGGACGTGGTGCGCATGGCCTACGCCCTTCGGCCCGAAGGCATCGCCTGGCCGCGCAAGCCCGATGAACGTTTTCCGGACGATCCCAAGGTGACACGCCCCAGCTTCAAGCTCGAAGACCTGGCGCGCGCCAACGGCCTGATGCACGATGCGGCGCATGACGCGCTGTCCGACGTGCGCGCCACTATCGCGCTGGCGCGGCTGATCCGCCAGGCCCAGCCCAAGCTCTTTGATTTTGCCCTGAGCCTGCACAAGAAGGACCGTGTGGCCACCGAACTCGGCCTGCCCACCAGCCCGCAGACGGCTCAGCCTTTTTTGCACATCTCAGGCATGTTCCCGCCTGAGCGCGGCTGCCTGGCCGTCATGTGGCCGCTGGCCACGCATCCCACCAACAAAAACGAGTTGCTCGCCTGGGACCTGTCGCAAGACCCGAGCGAACTGCCTATGCTGGACGTCGCCACGCTGCGCCAGCGCCTGTTCAGCCGCTCCGCCGACCTGCCCGAGGGCGTGCAACGCCTGCCCATCAAGTCGGTGCACCTCAACAAGTCGCCCATGGTGGTGCGCAAGCTTGCCACCCTGACGCCGGATATGGCGGCCCAGTGGGGCGTGGACATTCCCGCGGCCCTGCGCAATGCCGAAAAAGCCGCAGGCCTGCCCGACATGAGCGCCATCTGGCCCGAGGTCTTCCAGCGCCCCAAGGAGGGTACGCCCGACGTCGACGAAGACCTTTACGGCGGTTTTGTCGGCAACGCCGACCGGCGCCGCCTGAACCAGTTGCGCGCCCTGTCGCCCGCAGAACTCGCCCATAGCCGCACCGGCTTTGACGACGAGCGGCTCGAGGAAATACTGTTCCGCTACCGCGCCCGCAATTTTCCCGAGACCCTGTCGCCTGAAGACGCCGAACGCTGGGAGGCGCACCGGGTTGCGTGGCTGCTCGAAGGCGAGGGTGGGGCGCGGAATGTCGATGCGTTGTTTGCGCGGATTGATGTGCTCTCGGAAACCGCCGATGAGCGCGGCGAGGCGATCCTGGGTGCGCTGTATGACTATGCCGAGGCGATAGCGCCGGAGGTCTAGGCGCCGGTCTTGCTCCGGCGGGGGCGCGCTCTTCTAAGTTCAGTTGGCCGGGGGTAGCCCGGCAGCTACTCACTTTTCTTTTGCTTCGCCAAAAGAAAAGTAAGCAAAAGAAAAGGCGACCCTGGTTGCTGCGTCCCTCCGCTTCGCTACGGGCAACCTGCGGTGCTCGGTTCAGGCGGGGTCTCGCTAAACTCGCTTCGCTCAAACAACGCGATCCCTGATCCGCCTGAACCTCCGCTCCTCGGCGCATCCACAAGGGGTGGGAGAAAAATACCAATACCTAAAACCACAAGGACACGCCATGGCGTGTCCTTGTTTGTATTTGTCTTCTTTGTCTTTTGGTATTCGGTTCCCGATCCCGATTGCCCCGTCCTGGCTGGACCGAGGAGCGCAGAGACAAGCGGATCAGGGCTGGCGTTGTTTGAGCGGAGTGAAACGGAGCGAGTTTAGCCAGACCCCGCTTGGCTCGAGCACCGCAGGTTGCCCGCAGCGCAGCGAAGGGACCCAGACTGCGGGTCGCCTTTCTTTTGCTTACTTTTGGTGTTTGCGTAACTTCGCTTCGCGAAGTGAGCAAACCCCGCGCGCGTAGCGCGCCTTTGGCAAACAAAGAAAACCCGCTTTGCGGGTTTCGGTAAAAGTGAGTTGCCGCCGGGCAACCCCCGGCCAGCAGAACTCAGAAGAGGGAGCGCCCGCTGGAGCAAGACAGGCCTCAAGCCGCGGCGCGTTCCGCCGCATGCTCCGCATAAGCCCTGCCGAAGCGGTTGGCCAAAAAGTTCCCCAGCGCAATCTCCTCCTGCCGCACAAACCCCCGTGCCGGCAGCTTCCCAGTTGCCAGCAAATCCAGCACCGCGCAGATACCAGAAGCCGTGGTCACCTGGATCGCGCTGCGCAGCACGCCGTCCACTACCTGGCTATACACCTTGTGGGCATAGGTCTCCTGCATCAGCCGGCCTTCGCGCTGGCCGCTCACCGTGACAAACACAATGACCACGTCCTGCAGCGTGACGGGCAGGGCGTTTTCCAGCAGGTCTTTGAGCACGTGGCGGCGCTCGCGCAGGCGCAGGTCGTTGAGCAGCACCTTCATGATGGCCGCGTGGCCCGGGTAGCGTATGGTCTTGTAGTTGAGGTGGGTGACCTTGCCCTGCAGCGTTTCGCACAGCGTGCCCAGCCCGCCCGAGGTGTTGAAGGCCTCGTAGGTCACGCCGTCCAGCGAGAACTCCTCATGCTCGGCCAGCGGCGGTACCTGGCGCAGCACGCCTTCGACAATCGCCTCGCAGGGCTCGCAATACTCGTTGATGACGCCGTCGGTGCTCCAGGTCAGGTTGTAGTTGAGCGCGTTCGACGGGAACTGCGGCAGCGCGCCGACCCGCATGCGCACGCTGTGCAGGCTGTCAAAGCGCCGGCACAGGTCGGCCGCGACGATGGAGACAAAACCCGGCGCCAGGCCGCACTGCGGGATCAGCGCCGAGCGCGCGCCGGCAGCCGCCAGCTCTTTCACGCGCCGCGTGCTCGCCACGTCTTCGGTGAGGTCCAGGTAGTGCACGCCCTGCGCCACGGCGGCTTCGGCAATCGCCGTGGTCAGGTGAAACGGCGCCGCGCTGAGCACCGCATACTGCCCGGCCAGCGCGGCGCGCAGGGCCACCGGGTTGCTGATGTCCAGCGCCAGCCGCTGCACGCGCGGGCCGGTTGCGATGCCCGCCAGCGCTGCCGGCGAGGCGTCGGTGACCGTCACCGAATAGTCCTGGGTGGCACCCAGCAGCGCGGCAATGGCTGAGCCGATTTTGCCGGCGCCTGCGACCATGATCTTTTTCATGAGGGTCTCCTTGGTGCCCCCGATGCGGAAGCTTGACCCATTGTGGAAGGCTGTGCAGGCAGTTACCAGTATCAATTTAGACAAAATAACGCCATACTTTAGGCAAATTCCCTATCTAAATGAGCGATTTAACTAACTTGGATGCACGCCATGCAACTCGACGCCATAGACCAGACCCTGCTTGCCGAGCTGCGCGACAACGCGCGTTGCCCCATGGCCTTGCTGGCGCGCAAGGTTGGCTTGTCGCGCACGGCGGTGCAGGCTCGCATCACGCGGCTGGAACGCGACAAGGTCATCACCGGCTACGGTGCGCGCACCGGTGAGGCTTATGAACAGTCGCAGGTGTCGGCCCATGTGATGCTCACCGTCGGCCCCAAGCTCACGGGCACGGTGGAGGCTGCGCTGCGCAAGATTCCCGAGGTGCGGTCCCTGCTGTCCATCAGCGGCACCTACGACATGATCGCCATCGTGCAGGCCGGCTCCATCGAAAGGCTGGATGCGCTGATAGACGGCATAGGCCTGCTCGACGGGGTGGAGCGCACGCATACCTCGGTGGTGCTGTCGACGCGTATCCAGCGCTGAGGAGGGCGCGGCCGCCTGGTCATGCCAACTTACAGCTGCTGGAGGTATCGCGCCAACACGGGGTTGAACTGCCGGGGTGCCTCAAGCGGCGGCAGGTGTGCCGTGCCTGGGATCACCAAGCCCTGGGCCGCGGGCATGCGCCGCGCAAGCAATTCAGACCTCTCCTGCAAATGCGGCAGGTCAAGGTCACCCCACAGCACCAGCGCAGGTGCCTGGATCGCCTCCATGCGCTCCCATGCCGAGGGCTCCTCGGACGCCGCACCCGGGCTAGCGGCACGCAAGGCGCTACCGTTCATCGAAAGAAAGAGCCGGCGAGCTTCGCCGCTGACCCGATTGGGTGGACTCAAAGGGCCGTCCAGCCACAGGCGAGCCTGCAGTTCATTCTTGGCATCGAGGTCGCCCCGCGCCGCAGCAGCGCTGATCGCATCCATCAAGGCATTGACCGGATCACCATGGTGTGCCGTTGGCGCGCCACTGACCCCGGGCGCAACAAGAACCAGGCCTCCCACCCGGTCCGGCCGGGCCAATGCCGCGTCGATGGCAACACGGCCTCCCAAAGAGCAGCCGACCAACACCACCCGGTCATAGCCCAAGGCATCCATCACCGCCCAAAGGTCGGTCACATTGGAATGCGGCATTGGGTGCAAAGTGCGTGATTCCCCGAAGCCCCGGCGGTCATAGCTGGCGACCGGATGTGTTGTTGCCAGCCAGTCCCACTGGCTTTGCCACATGCGGCTGTCCGCGACGTTGGCGTGCAGGAAAAGCACCGGCATGCCGGTGGCGCCATGGTTTGCCTCATGCGCCATGGCCAGCAAGGCGCCTTGGACTTCAAGCCAGGTCATGGTTTTCATATCTGTGACGATACGCGATCGGCAGATCAGTATTTAATCCGTGCGGCCGTTAGTGACCCTCACCCCAACCCTCTCCGAGGGGGCGAGGTGGTTGGAGAGGAAGTTTCACGGTTTGGCCGGTGCTTTCAGCAGCGTTCCGGTACGACCGTCGACGATGGCGACGGCATGTGAACTCACGAAAAGGGATGGTACGGCGCCGAAATTCTGCAGGAGGTAGTACGCGTCCTGGTCGGCAAAGTAAGTGCAGTTGTAATCGGCTTGGCAAAGATGCCCGAACGACGAGGCAACTTCCTGGGGCGAGATCTTGAAGTGCGCCGGCTGCGAGAAGGCGGGATCGGAAACAAAAGCCCGGTTTCCGCGCATCTGGGCGCTACCCGCCTTTTGGTAGCGTGAGATGTCAACCGGGGTGACGCAGGCTGAGAGTAGCGTCAGCACGACCAGGGCGGTGAGTATGTTGCGCATGGGGTGTTTTATGGCTTCAGGTGGATGCGTTTATTTGGCTGCCGGGCTAGTCGTCGTTCGCAACAGACCATATTCCTGCCTTCAACTCAAGGCGCTTGGGACACGACTTTGCTTCAAGCAGGTCCGGGTTGCACCGGCCCGCGACCTTGACGGTCGCAGGCCCGCTCCATCGCACGTCGACAGGGCTCCAGTCGCTGGCGTCCGGCCCGTAGGTGTACTCAACGCGGGCTCGGCCTTTCCGCAATTCCCAGACCGCTACGCCGTTGGCGTCATAGCGTGCCTCACCGGCCGCCGAGAAAGTTACGGCTCTTTTGCGGTCGGGTGACACGGCGGGAAATCCCAGCATGGGGTATTGCCGGCCGCTCGTGTGGTCGATGGCAAGGTAGCTGCTGCCTTCCCAGAGGTGGGCGTAGAGAACGTGGAGCCGGGCATCCGGCAGGTATGTGAGGTAGATATAGCTCACGTCCTGGTCGCTCTCATTGTTCCTGTCTCTCAGCCGCACCGTCTTTTGGGTGGTGCGAATGCTTAAAAGCGGGCCCACTCGTGAGAACCGGAACGACTGGGCGGACTTCGCCTGGAAGCGTTCTATGGTTTTGGCGCATTCAAAAGAAGGCTGCCGGTTCTGGCACTGCACCAGGAGTTTCTGGTAGGCCGGTGGCTCGGCCTTGGCCGCACCGGCCAGTAAGGCGAGGGGGAGAAGGAGGAGGGCGCGCATGGGCGGTAACGGCATCAATGCGTTGTCTGCAGCACCCGCACCTACCACCAGCCGTTTTGCCCGAGCACCATCTTCTTGTAGTAGTCAATGTTCGCGCGCACAGCGTAAACGGCGGCGACACCATAGGTGAGCGCTTTGCCGAACCGGCCGAGACCGGCCACTTCCAGTGCGATTTCGAGGATCACCACGATTGCCACGCTCACCACAAACAGGGTGATGGCCTTTTTCCACATGCCCTTGGCAAGGTAGTAGAAGGGACCGAAGAGGAAAGCCAGCACGTTGAAGCTGATCTTCATGCGCTCACCGGTGCTCAGCTCTTTGTGCCGTGGCATCTTGACGCCGCCGGCTTTCTCCATCAGCATGAATTTGGTTTTCCAGGTGTCGGAAACCGGCAACTCGTCTATGGCCGCGGTGGCCAACGGTGAGGGCACATCGCTGACAGGCGCCTGCGGCGGCGCAAAAGGGTTGGGTTGCGTGGGCTGGTTCAAGAAATCCTCCCGGGAGTGATTGGACTTGTGCGGCGCTGCCGGCTGTATGACTCGGCCTTCGTGCTGTTGATTGCTTTATATCAGCATTGAACTTGCGTGTTTGCCTCGCGCCACGGCGCATGTTTGCCCATCACACCGGCATACAGCGCGCCGGCCTCAAAGCCCGCCAGCCAGGCCTGCAACCTGGGCCAGGCTTGCGTGGCGAACCAGGCGGCATCGGTGTGGGCGAACTGGCGCACAAAGGGCAGCAAGGCCATGTCGGCCAGGCTGGCGCGCGCGCCGAACAGCCATCCGCCCTCCAGCATGCCGTCCAGCTTCGCCAGCCATGCCGCGCCTTCCGTCCTGTGCAGCAGGGCAAACGCCTGCGTATCACCGGCCGATTCATCGGGGTAGCGATTGGGGTATTTGTAGCGGTCCAGGTGGCGCTTGAAGTCGCCGTCGTTGCCGGCGACCAGCGCGAGCATCTCGTCCAAGGAAGCCTGGGGCGGCGCAAGCCAGCTATGCGGGTCATTGCGCCGCAGCGCCCACAGCATCACCTCCAGGCTTTGGTCTATGACCGTGCCATCAGGCAGCACCAGCACAGGCACCGTGCCCTTGGGCGAGGCGGCCAGCAGCTCGGCCGGCTTGTCGCGCAGCACGACTTCGCGCAGTTCGTAAGGCTCGCCGCTCACGGCCAGCGCGAGGCGGGCGCGCATTGCATAGGGGCAGCGGCGAAAGGAATACAGGACGGGCAGGGCGCTGGTCATGACCGCAGTCAGGCGCCGGGCTGGCGCACGCCTATGTGCGCGGCCTGGCGTTTTTCCGCCAGCTCGACCTGGCGCTGGCGTTCGCGGTAGCCGGCTTTTTGTTCGTCGGTCGTCTTGCTGTGGCAGTGCGGGCAGCTCACGCCGAGTTCATACAGGGGCGACCTTCGATCTTCTTCGCTGAGCGGGTCGCGGCAGGAGCGGCACAGCGTGAAGCCGCCGGGCTTGAGCCCGTGGCCCACCGAGACGCGCTCGTCAAACACAAAACACTCGCCTTGCCAGCTGCTTTGCGCCTGCGGCACGGTCTCCAGGTACTTGAGGATGCCGCCTTCGAGGTGGTAGACCTCGTCAAAGCCTTTGGAGCGCAGCAGCGCGGTGGATTTTTCGCAGCGTATGCCTCCGGTGCAAAACATCGCCACCTTGGGCTTCTTGCCGTCACGCTCGGCGAGCTTGCCGCCCTCGGCCATCTCGCGCTCGACCCAGCCGGGCAGCTCCGAAAAACTGCCGGTGTGCGGATTGATCGCGCCTTCAAAGCTGCCGATGGACACCTCGTAGTCGTTGCGCGTATCCACCACCACCACGCCGGGCTCGTGGATCAGTGCATTCCAGTCCTGCGGCTTGACGTATTCGCCCGCCATCAGCGCTGGATGGACCTCGGGCACGCCCATGGTGACGATCTCGCGCTTGAGGCGCACCTTCATTCGGTAGAAGGGCATCTGTTCGGCCCAGGCCTCCTTGTGCTCCAGCCTGGCCAGGCGCGGGTCGGCGCGCAAATAGGCCAGCACCGCACGAACACCCTCAGGCAATCCCGCAATCGTGCCGTTAATACCTTCAGCGGCCAGCAAAAGCGTGCCTTTGACGCCGTGCGACTCGCATTGCGCGAGCAGGGGCCCCTGCAGCGCGGCGAAGTCGGGCAGTTCAACGAATTGGTACAGGGCGGCGGTCAGGAAACGGGACATGAAGAAAAAGGCGGGTAAACAGGTCAAGAGTGCCCCAAAAAGGCATTTTCAGCGGCTTAAGCCAAGCCTCCAATGGTAACGGGGAGGGCTTTTGTGCCTTAACAGCTGGATTTTGTGACGAAAGGCACTTCATTTAAGCCAGGCGGCATCGCTTTAAGCTCCTGACCGATAGACATTTTGCTGCAATGCAGCAAAATAACCGTGTACTTATAAATCGCACGCCGGCCCGGCCATACCGCGCCGTCCTCCATGACCCCTCAACTCCACCGCCCTTCATGTCCAAAAGCCTGAGCAGCCTCTGGCTGAAAAGCATGCGCCGCGTCAGCAAGGTCCAGCAGGCGGAGGGATTGCGCCTGTTCAAAAGCCTGTTGCCCAAGGCCGTGCCGGCCGGCAGGCCGCGCAAGCCCCAACTCAAACTGGTCAAGCCTGCCGCGACCCAGCCCGCCCGGAAAGCGCGCCGGCCTACGGCGGCGCAGGCGCGCGCCGCCGCAGGCCTTCCCGGCACCTGGCGCAAGGCCTGGTTCAGCTTGCCGGGGGACGGCCTCTACACCGATGCCCGGCGCATGATGTACTGGCTTTACCTTCCCGCCTCCGCGGCCGGGGTGTCCGATACGCCCGCTGCGCCGCGCCCGCTGGTCGTGATGCTGCACGGCTGCCGGCAAACCGCGGCCGACTTCGCTGCGGGCACCCGCATGAACGAGCTGGCCGAACGCAAGGGCTTTGCGGTGCTCTATCCGCAACAATCGGCCGCGGCCGATGCCCATCGTTGCTGGCACTGGTACAGGCAGGCCACGCAGCGGGGCGAGGGTGACGTCGAAGTGATCGCCGCGATGATCGCTCAGGTGCAAAACAAACACGGACTGGATGCCTCTCGCACCTATGTGGCAGGCCTGTCGGCCGGCGCCGCGCTGGCCGCCATCGTGGCCTTGCGCCACCCGCAGCTGGTTGCGGCCGTGGGCATGCACTCGGCGCCGGTGTTCGGCACCACGCATTCACCCTTCAGCGCCTACCGCGCCATGCAGCACGGCTCGGGTTCGTCCTACGGCGCGGCCGCGCGTTCCTTTGCCAGCCAGCAGCCGGAGTTCCCGGGCATGCCGGCCCTGCTGATCCATGGCAATCACGACAGCGTGGTGCGGCGGGTCAATGCCGACCAACTGGCCGAGCAGTTTGAAATCATCAACGGCCCGGTTATCACGCAGAGTGCCTCACGCGAAGGGCCCGTGGTGCGCCGCCATCCCGAGCGCCGCGGCGGCCGGCGGCCGCGCCATGCCTACCAGACCGCCACCTGGTACGCGGGCCGCAAGCCGCAGCTCGTCAAGTGCGATGTCGACATGCTGGGCCACGCCTGGAGCGGCGGCGACGCCAGCCTGGAGTTCAACGAACCCCATGGGCCCGATGCCGCGCTGATGATGTGGACCTTCTTCAGTTACCACCGCCGCGCCGCGGTATCGCCGCAACCTAAGGACGAGGCAGCAGGCTTGCCATAAAGCCGTCCACGGCCTCGGTGTACGCGCCTGGTAGCCCCAGCGTGGCGTTGACCTGCTCATGCGTGAGGTCCTGCGGCAGCACGCTTGCACGCACGCCTTTGGCCATCGCCTTGGCGGCAAAATCTTGCGCCTGCGGGCAAGGGCCGTCGCCGCGCTGCGTCGAGCACACCAGCAGCATGGGCGTGGCGTCCGGCGCCAGCACGGCGCTGGGCGACACGCTGCGCCAGTAAGCCGGGTCGGCACCGAACACCTTGTCGTAAAAGCGCATGTGGCGCGCCCGCATGATGCGCTCCAGGTCCAGCGCCGCACTGTCGAGCGCGACCGTGCCCAGCCAGGGGTGGGCGCCGGCCTCGCGTGCCAGCGCCGGCGAGGCCGCCAGCAGCGCCACCAGGTGCGCGCCGGCCGAGTGCCCCATGAGGATGAACTTCGCCGGGTCGCCGCCCCAGGAGGCCGCCAGGCCCTGCGCCTTGGCCAGCGCCGTGGCCACGTCGCGCGCCTGCAGCAGGGGGTCGGCCTGCGGCATCAGGCGGTAGCCGACCGAGACAAAGACATAGCCCTTCTGTTTGACCCAGTAGTCCACCTTGTTCTCCACCACCTTGGGCATGGCCTTGTTGCCCACCATCCAGGCGCCGCCGTGCACCATCACGATGACGGGCGCCTTCGCGGTGCTGCCCGTGGCCGGGGCCGGCAGGTAGACGTCCATGCGTTGCCGCTCGTCCTGGCCGTAGGGCAGGTCGGCGATGCGGCGCACGCCCTCGGGTACCGCCGGCGCGGCCAGGCTCAAGGTGGCGGAAAAAAGCAGCGCCGCGACAAGGCCGGCATGCCGCGCCCGGGTGGCAAAAAGCGTCATGAAAAATCTCCAGTCAATCAGCGTCCGGTAGGACGGGAAGAACGCAAAACCCTGCATGCGGCTCAGCCGGCCGGCTTGCGCGAGCCTTTTTTCGACACCACAAAGGTCTCGATGTCGGCCAGCGAAATGGCGCCGGTATGGTGGGTGTCGATGGCATCAAAGTTTTTGTACACCTTGGGCATTTTGGCCTGCGCTTCTTCACGTGTCAGCTTGCCGTCCCTGTTGGTGTCGGCCGCGTCAAAGCGCTTTTGCAGTTCGGTGCGGGCTTTTTCCAGGCGGCCGGCGTTGGGCGACTGTGTCTGGGCATGGGCCGCGGCGCCCAGCGCCAGCAGGCCCATGATTGAAAGAGCGCGGAGGTTGAAGGTGGGGGTCATGAAAGTGCTCCAGATAAAGGTTGGAAGGTTTGGAAGAATCCGCTTCGGTGGAAGGCGAGCCTCGCTCAGCGCGAGGGGCAGCTCATGGCCGTGCCGGTGGCGTCATAGCAGGTCGTGCTGCGCGTGACGCCGGTGGCCTGGTTGTAGGAAGCCGTGCTTTGCACGCTGTTGCCGGTAGCGGCGCTGGTGGCCGTGGTGTTGCGGCTGGCGTTCACGCTGCCGTCGGCGGTCTTGCTGCTGCTGCCGCTGCTTTCCACGCTGCCTTTGGCGCCGGTGGCGGCAAAGCTGCCACTGCGCTGTGCCGAGCCGTCCGCGCTGCGGCTCGCCTGGCCGGTACGCACGGCGGTGGCACCGTTGGGGCCTGTGCTGGAGGCGCTGCCCGCAGTACTGGCATTGCCTTGCCCGTCGGTGCTGGTGCTGCGGTTACGTACCCATGTGCCGCCGTTCGGGCCCTGGCGGTTGACCGCGGTGGTGGCTGTGACGCCGCCGTCGGCATTGGCTCGCACCGTGCGGTGGCCGGCCGCTTCGGCATCGGTGGCGGCAAAACCTGCGGCCAGCAGGGTAAAGGCGAGGGCGGTGGCGGAAAGCGTGGTTTTCATCGCGGGCTCCTGTGAGATTGAAGTGAGGTTTGAGGTCTTTCGGCGCCGCGCAAACCTGTATTGCAGCGCCGTGACGCCACTGTGGCCGCCAGATGTGAACCGCGCATGGCGGCAATCGGCCTCTTGATGACAAGGCATGAACAAACCCCGGCTTTGTCATCGTTTGTCATGATTTGCCGGGCGGCCGGCTTCGCGCGGGCCGCTACCATGGGGGCATCTTTCTTGCTGCGGGCGTTTTCCGATGGTTGTTTTCAACGCGGTTTCCTTTTTCGTGCAGACAGGTCCATCACCATGAGCGAGCCACTGGCCCGGGTCCTGGTGGTCGACGACGAGGCCGACCTGCGCAGCCTGCTGCAGCGCTACCTGGGCGACCAGGGCTATGCCGTGCGCACGCTGGAAGACGCCAAAACCCTGGACACGTTGCTGGCGCGCGAGCGCTTTGACGTGCTGGTGCTCGACGTGATGATGCCGGGCGAAGACGGCCTGGCGGTGTGCCGGCGCCTGCGCGCGCAGGGCGAAACCATTCCCATCGTCATGCTCACCGCCCGAGGCGACCCGGTGGACCGCATCGTCGGGCTGGAAATGGGCGCCGACGACTACCTCCCCAAGCCTTTCAACCCGCGCGAACTGCTGGCCCGCATCCAGGCGTTGGTACGCCGCCAGCGCATGCTGGGCGCGCACAGCGGTCCGCTGCCCGGCCGGGGCACGGTGCGCTTTGGCGACTTCACCCTGGCGCTCGATGCGCGCCGGCTGGACAAAAACGGCGAGGACGTGCCGCTCACCACCGGCGAGTTCAGCCTGTTGCAGGCGCTGGCGCTGCACCCCAATCGTCCGCTGGGCCGCGACAGGCTGATCGAGCTGGCCTACGGCCGCGACCACGAAGCCACCGACCGCAGCATTGACGTGCAGGTCATGCGCCTGCGCAAGCTGATCGAAGCCGATCCGTCGCAGCCGGCGCACATCCAGACGGTGTGGGGTGTGGGTTATGTGTTTGTGCCCGAAGGCGGCGCGGCCAGGCACGGCAAGGCGGGCAAGCCATGAGGCTCGTTGTATGACGCTGTTCCCGCGCAGCCTGTTCGGGCGCAACGTGCTGCTGATCGTGGTGCTCGTGGTGGTGGGCCAGCTGGCCAGCGCGCTGCTGGTGCGCCAGCTGATCGTCAAGCCGCGGCTGGCGCAGCTGTCGGTGGCGGTGGCGCGCAATGTCGGCGCCATCCGCGCCGGCCTGGCCGCCATGCCGCCGGCCCAGCGCGAGGCTTTTGTGRCGCAATTCAACCGCCGTGCCATGCAGGGTATTGCGGAGGACGAGGAGGGCGGCGGTCGCGGCCAGCGCCCGCTCCTGAGCCGGCTTGAGCGGCGCTTCGTCAATGAAGCCTCACGCGGCATTGCGCTGGAAGGCGAGGGCTCCGAAATCATCTGGCGCCGCGAAGCCGGCGGCAGCCTGGCGGTGCGGCTGCGCCTGGACGGCGCCGACCATTGGGTGACCTTGCCCGGCGTGCTGCCGGCGCGCGAATTCACCGGCGCATGGATCGCGGCCTCGCTCACCAGCGCCTTGCTGGCCTTGCTGGGCGCTCTGCTGATCCACCGCCACCTGAACCGGCCCCTGCGCCGCGTGGTGGCTTCGGCGCACACGCTGGCCGGCGGCGGCAGCCCCCAGCCGCTGCCCGAAGACGGCCCCACGGAAATCGCCGACCTGAGCCGCAGCTTCAACCAGATGGTACGTAGCCTCGCGCAAGCCGACGACGAGCGCACGCTGATGCTGGCGGGGGTGTCGCACGACCTGCGCACGCCGCTGACCAAGCTGCGCCTGGGCATAGAGATCTTGCGGGACAAGGCCGACGAAGAACTCATGGCCCGCATGACACGCGGCGTGGAAGAAATGGACGCCATCATCGGCCAGTTCCTGGACTTTGCCCGCAGCACCGAAAGCGAAGCGCCGGCGCCCGTGTCGCTGGATGCGCTGGCGGCCGAAGTGGCGGCCGCCTCGGCCGGCCAGGGCATGCCGGTGGCGTTGGAAGCCGGCAACCCGCCGCCCGTGCCCCTGCGCCCGCGCGCGATGCGCCGCGTGCTCACCAACCTCGTCGAAAACGCCTGGCGCCACGGCCTGCCGCCGGTCGCGATCGCCACCGGCAGCTCGGGCGATTCGGTCTGGATAGAGGTGACGGACCACGGCGCCGGCATTGCCGCCGCGCAGGCCGAAGCCTTGAAGCAGCCTTTTCGCCGTGCTGAAAGCACGCGCGGCGGCCCGCCTGGTGCCGGGCTGGGCCTGGCCATCGTGGACCGCATCGTGCGCGCGCATGGCGGCAGGTTTGAATTGCTGCCGGCCGCCAGCGGCGGCCTGTGCGCCCGGATCAGCCTGCCGCGGGCCTGAGGCCGCGCTTGCCAACGATAAAAACAAAAAAGGCCGGCACGCAGGCGCCGGCCTTGGGATCACCCTGCCTTCAGGGTGTTTTCAAAAATACGCTCAGAGGAAGTGGTAGCGCAGGCCGAAGTTGACCTGGTTCACCGCGCTGCTGCCCGTAGAGGACGTGCCGACGCGGTTGTAGCGCACCAGCTCCGCCGTGGCATCCACATTCGGCGAGATGGCGTAGGCCACGCCGGCGCCCAACGCCAGCGAGGTGTTGGAGCCCGTGGTCGACACATTGGCGGTGGCGCCGGTGCTGGATGCCGTGTCGAGCGAGGTGTGCCACTGCTCGACACCCGCGCGTCCGTAGACCGACCACTGGTTGTCCAGCGGCGCGATGCCCAGCACATGCAGGCCAAAGCCGTGCGCCTTCCAGGTGCCCGAGGCGCTGTCCGCCGCCGGCGAGGCGATGGCCGACTGCAGGTCCGTCGAGCCTATGCGGTCATAGCTGGCCTCAAAAGCCAGGTTGGGGTTGAGGCGGTAGCCCAGCCGCAGGCCGCCCGAGGTGCCCGGCGTGCCGGTCGAGGTGCTGCTGCCCAGCCCCTGGTTGGCCAGGGCGCCGTCAATGCTGCCGCCCAGGCCGGGCGCACGGCTGGCGGCGATATTGCCGCCGATGTAAACATCCTGTGAGTTTGCCGCCAGCGGCGCCGCCTGTGCCGGTTGCGCCAGCGCGGCGCCCAGGGACAGTGCAGCGGTGGACAGCCACAACAATTTGGATGAATAGGTGAACTTCATGTTTTCTCCGGAAAAAGCCGGCGCATGGCGCCGGCAGCTTCTGACCTGCCTGGGCGGGCAACAAGTGCCCTTGTTCAGCCCAGGCCGCGCAGGACCCTGCGCATCGCCATTGAGCGATGGCCCGGTATAGCGGCGGTCTAGCGCCGGTAAACCAACGGTAAAAAAATTGTGACTTTACGCAGCGCGCCGCGTGACTCGTCAGCGACGGGTCAGGCCGCCCGCTTGGCCTCAGGCGAAGTGCACCAGATTCAGCAGAGGCAGCGGGCCACCCGGAAACTGCGCCAGGCGCGCGCCCACGGCCAGGGCACCCAGGTCGATTCCCGAGAACCCGAGCCGCGCGATCAGCGCGGCCACGGTGGCTTTGGCTGCCGCATCGTCGCCCGAGAAAAACAGCACACGCTTGCCGCCTTCTGTGCCCGGGTCGCTGGCCAGCAATTTCGCCGCCAGATGGTTGAAGGCCTTCACCACGCGTGCACCGGGCACAAGGTCGGCCAGCACCTCGCTCGAAAGACGGCCGTTCAATTCGGCAGGCTTGAACAGCGGCGCTTCAATCGGGTTGTTGGTGTCGATGACGATGCGGCCGCCGAAATCCGGCAGGCCTGCCAGCGCGGCCGGCAGGCGGCCCCAGTTGACGGCGACAAACACGATGTCCTTGGCGGCCGCTTCTTCGCGTGTGCCGGCCTGGATGGTCGGGCCCAGTTCGCGCACCTTGTCCTTGAGCGAGTCCGGGCCGCGGCTGTTGGACAGTGTGGCGGGGATGCCGTGGCGGGCCAGGACGGTGGCGATGGCCGAGCCTATAGCGCCGGCGCCGAGGATGCCTATGCTGGGGATGTTGGCGTTGCTGTTGTTAACGGGGGTAGACATGAATTCACTCCTGGGGTCGTTGATGAGCTTGCTCATCGGGTTGTTGATGGAATGAATGATGGGATTTCGATTGMGTTTTGATAAGGCGGCAATGGCTTGAATCATCTTCAAGCATTTGTTTAAGATGTGGCCATGGAAACCCTGGCCAACCTTGAGTCCTTTGTGCGCAGCGCCGAGAGCCGCAGCTTCTCCGAGGCTGCGCGGCGCCTGGCGCTGACGCCCGCCGCGGTCAGCCGCAATGTCGCCATGCTGGAGCGCAACCTCGGCGTGCGCCTGTTCCAGCGCTCTACCCGCAAGCTGACTCTGACCGAAGCCGGCGAGCGCTTCCTGGCATCGATTGGCGGCAACCTCGACGCGCTGCAGTCCGCCATCGCTGCCCTGGCCGATGACAGCGGCGCGCCCGCCGGCCCGCTCAAAGTCAGCATGTCACCGACCTTTGGCGTCGAACACATTCTGCCGCTGCTGCCGGCCTTTCTTGAGCGCTATCCCCTGGTGCGCCCCGACTGGTATTTTGAAAACCGCCCGGTCGACCTGATCGCCGAGGGCTATGACGCGGCCATAGGCGGTGGTTTTGAACTCTCGCCCGGTGTGGTGTCGCGCCCCCTGGCGCCCATCCATCTGGTCGCTGTTGCCTCGCCCGCCTTTATGGCCGGCCGCCAGCCGCCCACCGACCCCGCAGGCCTGGCCGCGCTCAGCGGCATCCTTATGCGATCCAGCGCCACGGGGCGGCTGCGCCAGTGGGTGATGCGCGACGCGGCTGGCGCCGCAATGCCGGCTGCTCAACTCGAGTCCGTGTTGGTCAACGACCCGACAGCCATGCGGGCCGCAGCCTTGATGGGCCTGGGCGTGACCTTGCTTGCCGTGCCCGACGTGCTGCCGCAGTTGGAACGCGGCGAACTCGTCAGGCTGCTCCCGCGCTGGTATGTGGATGCGGGTGCCATCTCGATTTATTACGCCACGCGCAGCCAGATGCCCGCCAAGACCCGCGTCTTCATCGATTTTGTGGCCGAAGCCTTCGAACGCCATCAGCTGGCCCGGCGCTTTGCCGGCAGCCTGGGTTAGGTTTGCCTCCCACCGCCAGCAGACAGGGCGGACTTGAAACACAATCGCTGTCTTCACATCTCCCGCCAAGCGGAAGGCAGCTCTCCATGACCCAATCCCTCAAAGTCGCCGTGATGGGCGCAGGCGCCGTCGGTTGTTATTTCGGCGGCATGCTCGCGCGCGCCGGGCATCAGGTTGTGCTGATCGCGCGGCCCCAGCATGTGGCGGCCATTGAGCGCGACGGCCTGCGCATGGAAACCCGCATGTTCGACGAGCACGTGCGCCTGGCCGCCAGCAGCGACCCGGCCGCCGTCAAGGGCGCCGACCTGGTGCTGTTCTGCGTCAAGTCCACTGACACCGAATCGGCCGGTGCGCTGATGCGGCCGCATCTCAAGCCCGACACCCTGGTGCTGTGCCTGCAAAACGGCGTGGACAATGCCGACCGCCTGCGCGCGGTGCTGCCCAAAACTGCCGTGGCCGCCGCCGTGGTCTATGTCGCCACCGAAATGGCCGGCCCCGGCCACCTCAAGCACCATGGCCGCGGCGACCTGGTGATTGAGCCTTCGGCCCTCAGCGATAGCGTGGCGCAAGCGCTCATCGCCGCCGGCGTGCCCACCGAAATCTCCGCCAATGTGCGTGGCGCGCTCTGGGCCAAGCTCATCCTCAACTGTGCCTACAACGCCGTCTCGGCCATTGCCCAGCTGCCTTACGGCAAGACGGTGCAGGGCGAGGGTGTGATCGATGTGATGCGCGACGTGGTCGCCGAATGCCTGGCGGTCGCCAAGGCCGAAGGCGTGCAGGTGGCCGGCGACGTGCACACCGCCGTCGACAAGTTGGCCGGCAGCATGCCCAATCAGTACGCTTCCACCGCACAGGACCTGGCGCGCGGCAAGCCCACCGAAATCGACTACCTCAACGGCCTGATCGTCAAACGCGGCGAGGCGCTCGGCGTGGCTGTGCCCGCGAACCGGGTGCTCTGGGCCATGGTCAGGCTGCTCGAAGGAAAAGCTGCAGCGGGTTGAGTTCTGCGCTTGCCGCGACTACGCCAGCCAGTCAATCGATCGCCGCGGGGCCCCCATCCCTACCTTCCCCCAGCGGGGGAAGGAGCAAACCACCAGCGCCATCGCTGCTCCACTCTTT